>JAEEYN010000083.1 GCA_016288175.1 Bacillota bacterium
CGCACCTGGCTCGGCACCGATTATCTCGGCGGCAGGCATGCGCGCCGCGTCGGGAAGATCGGCAAATACGAAGAGGGCCGGTCCCTTCCGGCCGAAACCGAAGCAGAATAAAAACAAACGCATATTTCAGGGGGTAATTATGGAAAGCTACATGGAAAACGTCGTCGTCATCGACCATCCTCTCGTTCAGCACAAGCTCACCCTGCTGCGCAACCGCAACACGGGCACGAAGGATTTCCGCATGCTCCTCAAGGAGCTGTCGACGCTCATGGCCTATGAGGTCACCCGCGACCTTCCGATGGAGGAGATCGAGATCAAAACGCCCGTCGCTCCGATGCGTTCCCGCGTCCTCGCCGGAAGAAAGCTCGGTATCGTCCCGATCCTCCGCGCCGGCCTCGGCATGGCGGAGGGCATTATGGAGCTCATTCCCGCCGCGAAGATCGGCCACATCGGCCTCTACCGCGATCCGCAGACGCTCAAGCCCGTGAGCTACTACTGCAAGCTCCCGACCGACACGAACAAGCGCGACATGATCGTCGTCGACCCGATGCTCGCGACCGGCGGCTCCGCTGCGGAAGGTATCCGCGTCGTTAAGGAAGCCGGCTGCAAGACCATCCGCCTGATGTGCCTCGTCGCCGCTCCGGAAGGACTCAAGCTCCTCCATGAAGAGCATCCGGACGTCCGCATCTTCACCGCCGCCGTCGACAGCCACCTCAACGAGCACGGCTATATCGTTCCCGGTCTCGGCGACGCAGGCGACAGGATCTTCGGAACGAAGTAAGCGGAAGCAGTATTCGAAACAAACACAAAGGCAGGGTCTCGGCCCTGCCTTTACTGTATCAGTGAATAGTGAATAGCGGCGGCGGATTTTCCGCAAGCGGAAGCTCAATTTATGCCTTCCCCTTGATGCTGAGGATTCCGGGGGCATGCGGATGATATCTTTCCAAACATCATGATCCTGCCGATGAATATTAAAGCTTTGCCCCAAGGCAAAGCCTCCTTCACTATTCATTATACGCAATTAGCCGATAGCTTCTATCGGCGTATCCCCCTTCCGCTTCTATTTCATTTTCCCTTATATTACAGCGATTTTTTTGACGTTTCGTACTATTTTCAAACGCTTCTTTGCGCTTTTTCGGGCGGCAAAGCGCAAAAAATAACGCGCCATAGCCAATCGAAGTTACCTGCGATTGAGGATACGGCGCGTAATAATTCGAGTGGGCAGACCGAATCGCCCGCGGGTCATCCGCGAATGGCTTCGATCGTTTCCTGAAGCTTCGCAAGCTGTGCGTCGTCGCAAAGCCCGCGCTTATGCATCAGGGTTACAAGGTCCGAAAGGCTGGCTCCCTCGCTGCCGTCGAGGAGCTGGCAGCGGGACTGAACGATGTATTCGGCACGGGTGAGCGCGGGAACATAAAGGTAGCTGCGCACCTGCTTGCCCACAATCTTGATGTAGCCCTTTTCGTTCAGTCGGTTCACGAAGGTCTGAACCGTCTGATAGGTCCAGTCGTGACCCTGAGTCTCATGCCAAATGTCAGTGATGATGACAGGCTTGCCGGCCGACCAGATAATCTTCATTATCTCGAGTTCGGCGGATGAAACATCTTTCAGGATCATAATTGTTCAACTCCTGTGATTTATTTATACGCCTATTATACCCAAACAAAGCCTCAATCGCAACACCTTGATATGCTTTTTTTCCATTAAATTCAAGTATTTTTATTGTAATAGTATCATTTCGGACTGTTTTCGGGTTGTTTTGACACATATCTGCCCACCTTTGTCGTTTTGTATTAAATTTGCACATGCCTGCGCATCCGCTCCAGCGCGGCCTTTTCGAGGCGGGAAACCTGCGCCTGACTTACGCCGACTCGCTCCGCGACCTCGGTCTGTGTCTTCCCCTGGAAGAAGCGGAGGCGGAGGATCTTCCGCTCCCTTTCGGAGAGCCTGCTCATGCCGCCCTCGATCGCGATCGAATCGAGCCAGCGGTCGTCGCTCTCGTTTTCGTCGCGGATCTGGTCCACGATATAGACGGGGTCGCCGTCATCCTTATAAATAGGTTCGTTCAGCGAAACGGGGTCGGCGATCGCGTCGAGAGCGAATATGACCTCCGATTCCGGAACGCCGAGCTCCTCCGCGATCTTTTCGAGCCGCGGCTCGGCGCCATCCCTTTCAACGAGCCTGTTGCGGACTTGCAGCGCGTGGTAGGCGGTGTCCCGCAGCGAGCGGCTGACGCGCAGGCTGCTGTTATCCCGCAGGAAGCGGCGTATCTCGCCTATGATCATCGGCACGGCGTAGGTCGAGAAGCGGACATTGTGGCCGATGTCGAAATTATCGAGCGCCTTGATGAGCCCGACGCAGCCGACCTGGAAAAGGTCGTCCGGCGATTCTCCCCTGCCGGAAAAGCGCTGGATGACGCTCAGCACAAGGCGGAGGTTGCCCGTAATGAACTCCTCCCGCGCCGCGCTGTCCCCCGCTTTGATCCTTTTGAGCAGCTCCGTGCTCTTCTGCTGATTGATCCTCGGAAGCCTGCCCGTGTCCACGCCGCAGATCTCGACCTTGTTTGCCGCCATTGTTTTCCTCCGTTGTTTCAGGTGAAAGCCTTTCCCCCGATTGGGGAAGGGTTTGACTTATTGCATTATTATTAATGGCCCCGCAGATCGATTTTTATTCTTTATATGCTTGTCTTTTTTTATTATAATGTGTCGATATCACGGCATTCCCCGATAACCGTCAAGGCTCCCCTCCCTCCGCCAATTTTTGCCCTGCGCGAACGAAAAAATCCGCTTATAAAGAAAAAATCGGGCTCCCTGTTGCAAAATTTGAACATATATGTTATAATTAAATTCCTTTCCCCTTTCAGATCGGGGAAAAACGATAAAAAACGGTGCCGAAAAGGCCGCCGGATCAGGCAAAAAAGGGTTTGGATTTATGAGAAAGATACAGAAAAATTTCAGAAAGGCGCTTGCGGTGCTGCTGCTTGCGGTGCTTTCCCTCGCAGCCGTTGTCCCGGCCGCGGCGGAAGCCGCCAAGAACCGCAGGCAGAGCGGCACGGAGCCGCCCGCTGCCCCCGCGCAGCAGCGCGAGAGGGTCGAGTTCCCCGCCCCCGAGACCGAGGAGGACGACGGACCGCACTCCGAGCTCTCTCCCTACGATGAAAACGGCGAGATCCGCCTCACAAGGTCGATCCCCCGAACGTCCGACGACGATTTTTCGTTCATCCGCGTTCTGATCAACGTCGGCAGCGTTTCCACGATCCGCTTCAATCTTGTCGGTTCCTATTATATCGACCAGAACCGCACTCCCCTCTACGGCACGGCGGAATCGCCCCTTTCGGTCAAGATCCGCGCCGAGAGCGGCAGCGTTTCCGTGATCGTCAACGACGAAACGCTCTACACCGGCGCTCAGGCCGATATCAAGCGCGTTAGCCTCGCCCACGCCGCGGGCTATGCTCAGCTCCGCACCGGCGGCTACGATTTCAACGACGAGCGGATGTACCTCGGCCACCTGCGCCTGCGCGCGAACAGCGACGGCACCGTCCGTTTCGTCAACGTGATCCCGACGGCGCACTACCTTTACGGCATCATCCCCTATGAGATGAGCGAAAGCTGCGAGATCGAGGGCCTCAAGGCGCAGGCCGTCACCGCGAAGACCTACGGCTTCGGCTTCACCTACACCGGTGACGATTACGACATCACCGATTCGTTCACCTATCAGGGCTACCGCGGCTACAATCCCGGCTATACGAAGTGCATGAACGCCTGCCTCGGCGTTATCGGCAAGCTGATGTTCTATAACGGCGGCGTACCCCTCGCCTTCTACGGCGCGACCAACGGCGGCGAGACCGCCCTGCCCTCCCACGCCTTCGGCACATCCCCGCTCGACGACGCGTATCAGATCCGAATCGACAATATCGACCTGCAGTACGGCAGCTCGAAGCTCAAGACCTTCGATATCGAATACGGCGCATCCGTTTCGAACAGCTCCTTCCGCCATCTGCTCGAGGACCAGGCCGAGAATACGCTCGGCCACGGCGTTGAGATCCTCTCCGTTACCTCTGCGGACGTCAACACTCCGAAATTCACCGGTACTACCCGTAATATGACGAAGATGGACGTTACAGTGAACGTGCTCGACGGAAACACGCAGCGGCAGCTCTCCCTGCGTTTCGACGTCACGAAGCTGAAGAGCTACGGCGTTTTCAGCGGTTCCTACAAGATCTATTGGGGAAAAAATATCACGGGCGGCTACAGGGTCTATTTCGGCCGCTGGGGCCACGGCCTCGGCCTTTCGCAGTACGGCGCCGACGGTTTCGCCCATGAGGGCTATAATTTCAGCGAGATACTGGACTTCTATTTCTCTAAGATGGATCTTCTGAACGTCCATGAGGATAACCCCGAGCGTGCGTACGCCTATACCATCTCGCCCGTCGCGTACGGCGTCACGAACACCTCCGGCGTGCGGATGCGCAGCATCCCCTCCACCGATGGCGCGCTCTATTCGAGCTTCCCCGCCGGCACGCATGTTAAGGTCATCTCCGAATCCGACGGCTGGCTGCTCTGCATCGCGGACGGTATCCTCGGCTATATCCGCGGCGATCTTGTCGACATCGTGCTCTTCCCCTCCCCGAACGGCGCAGAGCAGTCGATCGGCCGCGCGGGTCTCGCGAACGGCGTCACCGAAGCCGCGCTCTATACCGGGCCTTCCGAATACTGCGACGTCGCCCTGGTCGTCAGCGGCGCGACGATGATCGATATCTGGAATTCGATCGGAAGCTGGTACCGCGTCCGTGTCCACGGCAATTTCTACTATATCCGCTCGGAGCTCGTCTCCGTCATGATGTGGACGAGCATCAGCCTGCACAGCTACCTTGTCGGCAGCACCCCCGGCGATTTCAAGCCGATGCCGAGACCTTGATCGATCTAATACAAAAACCCGGTCGGAGCGATCGCTCCGGCCGGTTTTGTTTTACGAATTTAAATCAAGGCGTGATCCGCCCGTAAGCGCGTCTGATCCTCCGGCTTCCACAGATATTTTTCCATATCCACGAACCCGTCAACGAATTCCACGCCCTCCCTTTCGAGAAGGGTGACCTGCATATTCGCCCCGCCGAACGCGAACGCCGGCGAAACGCGGCCGTCCTTATTCACGACGCGGTAGCACGGGATAGAATCCGGGTCGGGATTGACGTGGAGCGCGTAGCCGACCACCCTCGCCCAGCGCGGGTTGCCCGCAAGCGCCGCGATCTGCCCGTAGGTCGCGACCCTGCCGTATGGGATGCGGCGCACAGCGTCGTAGATCCTGTTGAATGTTTCGCTCATCGTGTCTTCCCTCCCGGTTTATTATGCGCCGCGGCGCCGTCCGTGCGGTCATTATACCACAAAAGCCGGATAAAGCCCAGTTTTCCCCGAAAACAGAAAAACTTTCTGCCATATTATACAAAAAAACTCTTGAATACTTCGGAAAGCTATGGTATAATGGCGGTCGCAGTTAAAATGAAAGGACTATGGACTATGTCAACTGTTAAAGTCATTATCAACATCGTGCTGGTAATTTCGGCAGTTCTGCTTGTTATTTCCGTCCTCCTCCAGGACGCAAAGAGTGCCGGCCTCGGCGCCGCTTTCGGCAACGATACCACCGCTTTCGGCCGCAGCCGCAATCAGAAAGCTTCCAAGCAGGCCAAGCTCCAGAAGATAACCGTCATTCTCGCGATCATCGTCGGCGTTCTGGCAATCGTTCTTCTGCCCCTGGGTTGATCCCTCATCACGAAATGCAATGGCGCAGCACCTGCGCGGTCAGGTGCTGCGTTTTTGAGTTTAAAAAGATGTTTGTCGGAGCCGCCCGAACAGCGGTTTTTTTGAACTATGGCAATCAAACGCGGTGAAAAGCAGCTTGCCGAGAACCGGAAGGCAAGGCACGAATATTTTATTGAATCCACCTATGAATGCGGCCTCGCCCTCGTCGGCACCGAGGTCAAGAGCATCCGCATGGGCAAGGTCAATATCAAGGACTCCTACGCCAAAGTGAAGAACGGCGAGGCGTTCGTTGTCGGCATGCACGTCAGCCCCTACGAGAAGGGCAATATCTTCAACCGCGATCCGTTCCGCGAAAGAAAGCTCCTGCTCCATAAGCGCGAGATACTGAAGCTCGGCGCGCTCTCCCAGGCGGACGGCTACAGCCTCATCCCCCTGCGCCTCTATCTCAAGGACGATAAGGTCAAGCTCGAGCTCGCCGTCGCGAAGGGCAAAAAGCTCTACGACAAGCGCCATGCCATCGCCGAACGCGACGCAAAGCGCCAAATTGATCGGCGGAACGCGGAATAAAAGCCGCAGATACACCTACTCTTTTGCGTTTTTTCGGGGAAATTTAAATCAGATTTTCCGCAAGCGGAAAATCCTCATGAACGCCCGAACGCTGTTCGGGTATTTCACCGGCCGTACGCGGCCGATTTCGCCGCGCAGCGATTTCACCGTACAAACGATTTCACTCATCCCGCGCCTTCCGGCGCTTTTTCTTTTTTATCCGGTATCGACAAGTTTCATTATGTGTGTTATCATTCCTAATACACTTATGTTGATTTGTGTCCAAAGGACACCGATAGGAGGCGCCAATGCCCGAAAAACCGAAATATCCCGTCCTTACCGTGACCGTGTTCGTGCTCTACGGCCTGATCCTCGTCTGGATCGTGCTGCTGAAGCTCGCCGTCACGCCGGAGCAGCTGCGCTGGCTTGTCTGCGGGCGCAGCATCGACTGGATACCGTTCCGCTCTATCCAATCAGCCGCAAATCTCCGCGTTGCCGGGGAGGAGGTCCTTTTGAACGGAGCCGTCTTCATACCGCTCGGACTCCTGCTCTCGCTCCTTGGCCGCCCGCGGCGCCTGATCGGCAGGATTGCCGTCGGCTTCCTTGTCAGCCTCGCTTTCGAGCTGATCCAATACGCGTTCGCGATCGGCGTCAGCGACGTCACCGATCTTATCACGAACACGCTCGGCACGCTCATCGGATGCCTCGTCTTCTTCGGCGCGAAAAAGCTTTTTCGCGGGCGGACGGAGCTCACGCTGGATCTTGTTTTGCTGATCCCTGAGGCGCTCTGCCTTGTTTTCGGTCTGCTCGCGCTTGCGAACCGCTGACGGATGAAATATACTTGCATTCACGGCAAAAAGCACTTGCAAAGCGTGAAAGCGCATGTTATAATACCTTGCCAACAAACGCGGGCATGCTTTTTGCACGCCCAAATCCTTGCGCTGAAAGGCGCCATAAGACCATAAGGAGGTGAATTAAGTGAAGAAGTACGAAAGTCTGTATGTTATCGTGCCCGAGCTTAATGAGGAGGAGACCAAATCCGTAATCGATAAGTTCAACGGTATCATCACCGCCAACGGCGGCGAGATCGAAAAGGTAGACGAATGGGGCAAGCGCCGCCTCGCCTACGCGATCAATTACAAGACCGAGGGTTACTACGTTCTCGTTGTTTTCAACGGCGAACCCGCTCTCCCCGCAGAGCTCGAGCGTAACCTGAAGAACGATGAAAAGATCATGCGCTACAAAGTTACCGTCCATCACGAGTAATTTTTCCCGCGCATTGAACCCCGAGAAAGGATTCACAATGAACAAGATTTTTCTGATTGGCAATCTTACCGGCGACCCCGAGCTTCGCACCACGCCGAACGGAGTCAACGTCTGCACGATGAACATCGCCGTCAACCGCAGATTTGTTGCGAACCGCGATGACCGCCAGACCGATTTCTTCCGCATCACCGCATGGCGCCAGCTTGGTGAAACCTGCTCCCGTTTTCTCAGCAAGGGAAAGAAAATTGCCGTAGTCGGCGAGCTTTCCGCCCGCACCTACGAAGCAAAGGACGGAACCACGAGGGTCTCCCTCGAGGTCACTGCGGACGAGGTCGAATTCCTCTCCCCCAGGGACGGCGCTCCCGCGGGCCAGGGTTATCCCCAGAATCAGGGCTACCAGGGCCAGGGCGGCTATCAGCCCCAGCAGGGCTACAACCGCGCGTATCCCCATCCGTCCGACAACAATCCCGCGCAGGATGCTCCCCGGCAGAACAGTTGGCAGGATAACCGGGCATCCGACCAGGGCGCATATCAGGGAACTTCGCTCGGCAATTCTTCCGACGGGTTCACAGATGTCACCGATGATGATTTACCGTTTTGATTTTGCGAAAGGAGTAAAAAATGGAAGAACGCAAAATGAGGCCCCGTCCCCGCAAGTCCAGGCGTAAAGTCTGCCAGTTCTGCGTCGATAAGGTTGAATATATCGATTACAAAGACGCTGCGAAGCTCCGCAAGTTCATCACCGAGCGCGGCAAGATCATGCCCCGCAGGATGAGCGGCGTCTGCGCAGAGCACCAGAGGGCGCTGGCAATCGCCATCAAGTCCGCCCGTCAGGTCGCGCTGCTGCCCTACGTTCAGGACTGATCGAACAGCAATTACAGCGGAAGGCTCCGGCCTTCCGTTTTTTTGTTGATGCGGAATCGGCCGAAGCTCTGAACTCATGACTCGTCTTCGTCCCCGTATATCTCCTCGCCGAGGCTTATGCCCATCCGCTTCAGGTCCTCGCGGGTATACTGCCGCTGCTTATAGTTAAGCGCCCGGTTTCGTGCGCGCGCTCCGGCGGCATAACTCCGTTCGTATGCCGGCGGAGAATCCTCCCAGCAGCGGCCGATGAACCAGTTGCCGCCCTGCTTTATAAAGCGCGGCTCCACTCCCCCGGCGTCAAGCGCGGACTTATACCTTTCGATGCCGCTGCGCACCGTCTCCGCGGCTGTGCCGCCGCGTCTTGAGCGGATATACGCCTTGAGCGCATCCGCACGGCCCTGCTTGCGGGGATAGAGCGCCCAAAGCTCCTCGAATTCGGCTTCGAAGGCGGCATTGTCGGCGCATTTTTTCTCCGGGCGGTTTTTCTCCGGGCGGTTTTTCTCCTGGCGGTTTTCTGCCGGAGCATGAACGGCTTGCGCCTTCTTTTCCGGTGTGACCGACGCCTCATTTTTCAGCTCGCCGAAGCGACCCGCCATCATCCCCTCAAGGGGAAAGCTTGCGGATAAAAACGCATCCGCTTCGCTCGCTCGCGCCGTCAGCCCCCTGGATGACGGTATGTTTATACGTATCTCTTTATTATCATCTTTATTATTGTTTATATTATTATGTGCCATTTTGTCACATTGAACGTGACTGTTTGTCACATTGAACGTGACATCCTGACACATTGGAAGTGACAATTCGTCACATTCGCCGTCGGGACGCAGCGCCTTGTATTCCACGATCGGGCGTCCGCTGCCGACGCATTTCACTCCGATGCGCTCGATCAGGCCGCGTTCCGCCAAACAGGAAAGGGCCCTCATAATGCTTCTGCGCGTTGTTCCGGCATACTCGGCAAGCGTTGAGCAGCTGCCATGCCAGCTCTGCCCGTTTTTGGTAAAGCCGTAGATCACCGCGTAGACCCGAATCGCTGTCTGGCGCAGACCGAGCTTGTCCATCCATGAATAGGTAATACAATAGTTTTCTTTGGCGATCTCTTCCATTTTAAGTATGCGTAATAAGGCCGTGAAAGGCAGGGTGAAGGCTTGCTGTTTCGTTGTGGTTTGAGTTAAAAAAAGTTTTCTGTCGGGAACTGTCCCCTACTATTATTATACCAAAAATCCGGGCGGATTTCAACCCCGCGGCCCACCGCGGAAAGCGGCGGAGCGTTATATTCGCGCTTGTTTGCCCCGCGATATTCTGCTATAATAGTGTTCGGTGAAAACTGCGCCGTTTCGCGCAAACCTTTTGAGGAGGATCCCCGATATGCAGAAGACCGATCCGCGCTATCAATCCTATATCTCCATTCTGAAAGCGGAGCTTGTCCCCGCCGCCGGGTGCACTGAGCCCATCGCCATCGCGTTCGCGGCGGCAAAGGCGCGCAGCGTTCTCGGCAAAATGCCGGACCGCGTGCATATCATCGTCAGCGGCAACATCATCAAAAATGTCAAGAGCGTCATCGTGCCTAACACGGGCGGCATGAAGGGCATCCGCTCCGCCGCCGCTGCCGGCATCGCCGCCGGCGACGACGCGAAGATCCTCGAGGTCATCGCGAGCGTGGACGCCGAAGGGCGCGAAAGGATCAAGCAGTTCCTCGAGACCGTGCCGATAACGGTCAATCCCGCGGATAACGACCTCGTTTTCGATATTGACCTCACCGTTTTCGCCGGGAGCGAGAGCGCGCGCGTACGCATCACGGATTACCATACGAACATCGTCCGCATCGAGAAAAACGGCGAAGTCGTCTATGTTCCCGAAAGGGTCACCTTCGATACGGAGGGCGGCAGCGTCATCACCGAAAAGGACGCTATGACGATCAAGGAGATCATCGATTTCGCGCAGACTGTGGATCTTGAAGACATCGGCGAAACGGTCATCCGCCAGATCCGCTACAATTCCGCCATCGCGGAGGAGGGCCTCACCAACGATTACGGCGCCTGCGTCGGCAAAGCGCTCATCAAGACCTTCGGCAGGGACGTCCGCACCCGCGCGATGGCCTACCCCGCCGCCGGCAGCGACGCCCGTATGAGCGGCTGCGAGCTGCCCGTCATCATCGTCTCCGGCAGCGGCAACCAGGGCATGACCGCCTCCCTGCCCGTCGTCGTTTATGCAGACGAATACGGTAAAACCGACGAGGAGCTGATCCGCGCCGTCATCGTTTCGGACCTCATCACGATCCACCAGAAGAGCTGGATCGGCCGTCTCTCCGCGTTCTGCGGGGCGATCAGCGCGGGCTGCGGCGCGGCCGCGGGCATCGCGTTCCTGATGGGCGGCGGCTATGACGAGATCGCCCATACGCTGGTCAATTCCCTCGCGATCATCTCCGGCGTGGTCTGCGACGGCGCGAAGGCGAGCTGCGCGGGCAAGATCGCCGCGGCGGTCAACGCGGGCCTGCTCGGCTACAGCATCTATATGTGCGGCAGCCAGTTCTACGCCGGCGACGGCATCGTCAGTAAGGGCGTTGAGAATACCATAAAAAACGTCGGCAGGCTCGGCAGCGACGGCATGCGCGAGACCGATAAGGAAATAATACGCATTATGACTGAAGAGTGAGCGAAGCGAACAGCGAGCAGCATCACAGGATCCATAATGTTGATTTGACAGGCGGCAGCCTTTGCCGCCCCTTATTTTTTTATAAACAACGCTTGGTAAGCGATAGAACGTATTGTATTTTATCTATACAAGAATATGCGGCCTTCCGCTTTTGGGGTGCCGAAAAGATGAAATGCAGCAAAAAAAATCAAAACACGCTCCGTCCTTTGATCCTTGCGGACAAGGCTTTTTTGATGATATGCTCTTTCGCGCATTGACGCCTCATCCGTCGGGCTTCGCCTGCCGCCTTCCCCCCGATGGGAAGGCTTTTTTAGTTCCGAAAGCAGCGCTTGACAAGTTATAGAACATGTTGTATTATTTTTTCATAAAGATATTCAGTTTCCGGCTTTGGGGAGGGATGAAAAAGATGCAATGCATAAAAAAATCAAAGTCCGTCCTTTCGCTGCTGCTTGCGGCTCTCATGCTCCTTCCGCTCGCCTCCTGCGGCAAAGTGAGTGAGCAGCAAGCCGTGCAAACAGGGCAGCCCGCCGGATCGGCGGACGTGATCGCCTTCGACCGGGAGACGGATTACGACAACAACGCGGCCGCGCCTATAATGGCCGCGGTAGTTGAAACGGAGGACGCCTACTATCTTAACAATGTGAGTTACGGCGGCAGCTTCCTGTATTATTATGACAAGACAATCGATGAGAGCGGCGTGCTCTGTCCCCGCCCGGAATGCGTGCACGACGAGAAGCCGGACAACAGGGACTGCACCGGCTACATCAGCGGCGCCGCGTTTGCGGAG
>JAEEYN010000084.1 GCA_016288175.1 Bacillota bacterium
CCTGCCGAGCGGTTCGAACGCGATCCTCGGATCGACTGTAAAAGCGGAAAGGCCTTTGCCGAGAAGCTGCCGGATCAGAACAGCCCCGCCCGCCGTGAGAAAAGGAAGAACGGTCCCGAGCACCGTGCAGGTCACTGTTTTTCCGATTCCGGGCTCGCCCTCGCGCTTCGCGCATACGGCGGAATGGATCCCTTCCATAAGGACCGTGAGCGCGATAAGCGCTCCGAAGATGTTGAAAAGGCAGCTCAGAGCGGCAAACACGCCCGCCGCCAGGAACTTCTCTTTGCGGCAGCAGAAGAAAGCAAGCAGCGCGAAGAGCAGGAAGTATGATGTACCTCCGAGAGGCTGCAGAAGCAGGATGACCGTCGGAGAAACGAGCATCAGCAGCACCGCGAATTTTGCGGTCTTTTTATCGCTGTCCCTTAGGACGAGTTCATAAAGCACCGCGGCGCACGCGGCGACAGCAGCGGTATTGAGCGCGAATGCCGGAAGCAGATATCCGCCGCACAGGAACTCGCGATAATTTCCGGGGATAATGAACGATAGCGCGCCGAGCTTTGAGACCGCCGCCGCAGGTTTCCCCGCGAGCAGTTCGCCCCTCGGGAAAACAAAGAGCGTTTTGTATGAACCGATCAGCGTATCCCTTGCTCCGTGAACGATGTTGACGGTCGTATAGACGAGCAGTATGGCGATCAGCTGCGCCGCGATCGCACCGAGCACGATCTTGACGATCGGATGCAGGCGCTTTCTGCTGCGCTCGCCGAGCGTTTCGCAGGGCGGCACCGGCTCCGAAGAAGAATAAAAGCGGAAAATCGACGGGATCGCACGCAGTATCAGCAGGCACAGGAAAACGACCGAAACGCCTGCGGCGATCAGTTCGGGAAGCGAAGTATGCTTTGAATACATTGCGAAAACGGCAAAGCCGCCCGCAAGCAGGATCGGGATCGAATAGATGGCCAAAGCGAGGTCCGGGTTGCGTTCGGGCTTGGGCTTCTCCGCGATCTCCTCGGGTTCGGCCTCCGGCTGCTCATTTTCCCCATCCTCCGGTTCCGGCTCGATCGCTTCGCCTTCGTCGAAAGGAGCAGTTTCCTCCGCAAAACCGGATTCGATCTCCTCCGCGGGATCATTCTGTTTTTTATTGCGCTTCTTCATACTGCGATTATACCACAGCGCCGGACTTCTTTCAACAAGCAAAGGCCGAACTACAATATATCATGTACATTCCAAAAAACGCTTGCATTTTCCCCGTCTTTGTTGTATTATAGCATTCGGCACGTAAGCGCCGTGGAGAGATGGCTGAGCTTGGTCTAAGGCGCACGACTGGAAATCGTGTATACGGGGAACCGTATCAAGGGTTCGAATCCCTTTCTCTCCGCCAATAAAAATGCCCACCTTTACGGTGGGTATTTTTATTGGTCAGACTGATCAAAGGGATTCGAAGCCGCGTTAAGAAAACGCTCCGGTGGAGCGTTTTCAGCGGCCGGATTTTCGTCGCAGAGCGAGAAGACGGCGGTTTGAGCCGGCTTTGAGACTCGATGCGCGAAAAACGAATCCCTTTCTCTCACTGGTCGAAGGGATCCTAAATTCGTCTCACAAGCCTCTCTGTTTCCGGTTCACGTAGATTTGCGTCCGCCTCTCCCCTCTCAAACTCCTCATCTATATTGACAAACACAGCCTTTTTTTATATAATTTTTGTATTAATTCAAAGCGTTTCCGGGTGATTCCGAACTGCTTCCCGGGGCCGTTCCTTGCGGGGGAATATGAACAAGACCATTCAAAGGATCATAATAGCTGTTTCCGTGCTTGCGGTTGCAGCGCTTTTTGCGTATTTTCTTAAAGATATCCTCGTACCTTATGTAAAATTTGAGGTCGCAAACGACCTGGACAGCGCAAAAGAACTGCTCATTTCAAAGGGTATCTTCGGTTTTCTGACCGTCATCCTCGTTGAAGCGCTGCAAATGGTCGTTATCTTTATTCCGGCGGAATTCATCCAGATCTCGAGCGGAATGAGTTACCCCTTCTATATCGCGCTGCTGCTCTGCGATCTCGGCGTCTGCCTCGGCGCAACGATCATTTTCGTGCTCGTCCGCGTTTTCCGTTTCAGCAGCAAGGCCTCCGAAATGGGTGAAGCGAAGATCAACCGCCTGACCGCGGGAAAAAAGAACGGACGCGGAACGGTTCTGATGATGTATCTGCTGTTTATCATGCCGATCATACCCTTCGGCGCGATATGTTATTACGGCAGCAGGCGCGATCTCGGCTACGGTAAATACATCCGCACCGTTGCGACGGGCGTTATCCCTTCCATCGTTACTTCCAACATTATGGGAGCCGCGACGAAGTATTTCATTGGCCATTCTCTGCCCATCTGGCTGCTTGTCCTGATAATCGTCCTGCTCGCCGCCGTCCTTTTCACCGTGCTGGCGATCTTCCTGAACAAAGTCTATTTCAAAGAAAACGAGGGTACGCCGGATTCGATCCTCAACGATCTGTTCTTCCGCTTTGTCCATTTCTTCCGCAAACGCAAGCAGAGGCTGCATATCGACGATTCGCTGATCCGCGACCTTCCCGCGCCGTACATAATGCTTCTGAACCATGAATCATACTATGATTTTTATTACAGCCGCCAGCTTTTCAGCAGCATCAATCCGGCATACGTGATCAACAGGCACTATATGAGCCGCAAGATCGCCCGCAATTACTGCGAGAAGGCGTGCTTCATTCCGAAACGGCTTTTCACTTCCGATTTCGTTACCCCGATGAAGATCATGCGAACGCTCAAGAAGGGCTACAGCATCGTTATCTTCCCGGAGGGCAGGCTTTCGATCACCGGACGCTCGTATCCGATCGTCGACCGCAGCTCGTCATTCTACCGCCGTCTCAAGGTCGACGTTGTTATCGCGAGCATCAACGGCGCATTCTTCGCAAATCCGAAATGGCGGAAGAAATTCTATAAATCCGATATCTATCTTCGTGCGGAACGCGTGATCAAGGCCGATGAGATCAAATCGATGACCGATGATGAGTTCAGAGAGCTTGTGGAAGGCTCGCTTTACCACGATGCGTCGCTCGAGGTCGTCAACAAGTATCCCCAGAAGGACAAAGCCGAAGGGCTCGAGAAGGTGCTTTACCGCTGCGCTTTCTGCGGCGAGCTCTATACCACAAAGGGCGTCGGGAACGATTTCACATGCTCCGCCTGCGGCAAAACGCTGCATTTTGATGAGAATTACCGTTTCACTGAAGCGCCGCATACGATCGGCGAATACTATGACCGCATCATCGAGCTTGAGAAGAAAGAGCTTGATTCGCTCGATTTCAAGGTCGATGTCGATACCGTGATCTTCAGCGAGGAGGGCCGCTATCGCACGAAGGAGCAGGGCGTCTGCACGCTTACTGCCGAAGGTTTCGCGTATACGTCCCCCGCCAATTCCTTCAGCGTAGGTTTCGACCTGCTTCCCGCTCTGCCGTTCTCCTGCGGCGAGGAATTCGAAACCTATCATGACGAACGTCTGTTCTATTTCTACCCCAAGGAAAACCGCATACAGGTCGCTCGCTGGGCGCTTATTGTCGATTTGATAAAGGAACTTTCAGATGAAAAAGAAGAACAAAGCTGAAAACAGATCCCTTGTTGATCTTTCCGCAAAGACCTTTATACAGGTCACGGCACTGCTGCTCGCGCTTATGATCGCGGCGATCGTGCTGACCTATGTTATTCCCAAGGGCAGCTTCGGCACGAATGCGGACGGAACGACGAACTATCTTGAATACGAACTCATCGAAAACGCGTCCGGCATTCCGCTGCATAAGGGACTGCTTGCGCCGATTCTCGTTTTCTTCTCGGATAACGGGCTGACGCTGATCATGCTTTCGCTGTTCCTGCTTGTGATCTTCGCGGCATTCCAGGTCATGAACGACGTCGGCGGCATCCGCGTGCTTGTCGGCGCGGCTTCTGAAAGATTCCGCAAGCGGCGTATGCTTCTTCCCGCCGTCATCGCGTTCGTCTTCATGTGCTTCGGCGCATTCCTCGGCCAGTTCGAGGAGATGCTGACGATGCTTCCGATCGTGACCGCGCTCTGTGTGATGGTCGGTTTCGATTCCTTTACCGGCTTCCTTGTCAGCATCATCGCCTGCGGATTCGGTTTCGCGAGCGCGATCACAAACCCGTTTACCGTGCTTCTTGCTTCAAGCATCATCGGAGCGAACCCGATGGAGCATATCCTTTACAGGGTCGTCATCTTCATCGTGATGTATCTGCTCCTGCTCGGTTTCATTTATCTTTACATACACAGGATCAAAAAGGATCCTTCAAAGAGCCTGACTCTCGCCCATGATAAGCGGCTGCGGGCAGCCGGCGAAGCGAAAGCGGACGGAGAGTTCTCCCCCGCCGACGCGCGGCGCATACGCCTTACCTACGCCGTGTTCCTGCTCGTCTGCCTCGCGCTGCTGATAACCTGCTCGACCGTCAGCTCACTGCGTGACTATACCGTTCCGGTCCTGATCGCCTATTTCCTGATCTTCGGGCCGATCGCGGGCGTCATCTGCTCCAAAAACGCAAGGAAGGTCTTCTTCTCCTTCCTGCGCGGCATCGTCGGAGCGCTGCCGACGATCGTATTCATTGCCCTTGCTTCATCGATCAAATACATCTTCGATGAAGGCGCGATCATGCCGACGATCGTTCATCAGATCAACGAGATCGTCGCCGGTCAGAATACTTTCATTATCGCGCTCGTGCTTTATGCGATCATCCTCGTTCTCGAATTCTTCATTTCCTCCTCCACCGCAAAAGCGATCCTTGTCATGGGTATGCTTGCCGTTGTCAATGTCGGCCTTTCAAAGCAGATGCTCGTTTTGATCTATACCTTTGCGGACGGCTATACGAACGTGCTTTTCCCGACTTCGCCCGTGCTGCTCATCGGGCTTTCGATGATCGAGGTGGACTACTTCAAATGGGTCAAAAAGAGCCTTCCGCTGTTTGCCGCGAACCTTGCGCTCGTCGTGCTGTTTATAATCCTCGGCATAGTCATCGGCTACTGATCCGCTCCGAAAACATGAAACACCGGTGAACGAACCTATTCACCGGTGTTTTTCTTGTTGATTCCCTTTATGATCAGGCGCCGAAGTATTCATGCGCGTAACGATAGAATTCCGCGGTGTCGATATTGTACTCCTCCGGAACATCGAACATGACCGTATCGAGCATCTTTGCGACAAGCGCGTCGATCTCGCCGCTGCTCATGCCGGACGAAGCGTATTTATCGAGATACATCTTCGTAAGGTAATGATAGATCGGATAATAGACCTCCTGCGGCCTCTCATAATCGTTATTGGACCAGTCCGTGCGCTGTTCCTCGATCAGCTTCATAATGGCCGTCGCATAGTTGTTATTGCCGTTCTGCAGGTCCAGTTTATGCGCGAAATAGCTCAGGCTGTGGTTGATATAATCCGTAAGGGTGTAATCATCGCAGCAGTCGACGAGGATCAGGAACATATTGCTCTGCAGCTGATAGGCGATATCCCGCTCCTCATAATCGAACAGGCTGACGGTGAAGATCGAATTCAGCGCTTCTTCGGGAATGACGAAGCTATCGCTTGAAAGCTGGATCAACAGCTGAAGCTCCGGATCATCGCGCCAAACCGTGCGCGCGGCATGGCCGAACTCATGCATAATGACCTGATACTCCCATGTTCCGGGCCGGTAAGTATAATCCTTCGGAACATAGATCGTGTTTTCGGAGTTCACATAGCAGCCGTATGCGTCGAGCGAAAGCGTATGCATCGCAAGCTCGAACTCATCGCATTCGACGATCTCGAGCGTCTGAATGTTGAAATCGAGCGGACGCATATCCGCATCCGGATATTTTTGCGCGATCGAATTCACGAAAGTTTTCAGAAGCTGCTTATACTGCGGTCCGATCTTCGGATTTGCATCGATATGGGCGATGATCTCGTTTGCGCTGACCGAAGGATAGGAGAAAAACAGATCCAGATAGTCGGCGTCATAGATCATCAGGCTTCTTGAATCCAGGAACTCACTGTCGGAATATGTGTCGATCTCCAGAGGTTCGCTGAGATCGGCAACAACAAAATCGAGTTCCGGCGCTTCGCCCGGGTTATAAACAACATCCGGATCCCCGGTGTATTCCGGATCTTCCCAATCCGGATCTTCCCAATCCGGATCATCCCAATCGGGATCGTCCGTTTGTTCGGGGGCGTTCCAATCCGGGTCATCCCAGTCGGGATCGTTCCAGTCCGGATCGTTCCAGTCCGGATCGTTGTAATCGCCCGGATCATTGTATGCGGTCGTATCGGATGAAGAACACGCGAAGGACGAGAACACGCCGGCAAGCAGCGCCGCGGCGAGGATCACTGCCATTATCCTGCTCCGAAGAGCACCGTTGGATCTGTGCATAAGAACTCCTTTTGAACAGCATGAATTGTATCTGCTGTCGTTAATTATATCAGAGGCACTTCATTCAGTCAAGATTATTACCGTTCACATGAAAAAAAGAGCCGCCCGGGGGCGGCTCAGTGCTGTGTCGGTTTACTTTCGGATTACTTCTTGGTGACGTACATGAAGAGGAAGTGACCGAAGGGAGTATACCAGGCGTTGTTGTAGCCCTTAATGCAGAAGAGGTTGGTGTAGTAATAGAGAGGAGCCATCGGGAAGCCGCCCTCGCTGAACATGATCTTTTCAGCTTCGATCATGTTGTTGTCGCGCTCGGCACCGCCGGGCAGGCCCTTTGCGGCCATGATCTTCTCGGTGTAAGCATCGCTCTTCCAGAGACCGTAGTTGTAGGAGTTGTCATTGGTGAACAGCTCGAGGAAGGTGATCGCGTCGTTGTAGTCGGCGATCCAGCCAAGACGTGCAACGCCGAAGGTGTGCTCGCCGAGACCGTTGGTGTAAACGTTCCACTCCTGGTTGGTCAGAGTCATGTTAAGGCCAAGAACGTTCTTAACGTCGTTCTGAACAGCGGTTGCGATCTTCTTATGAGATTCGGAAGTGTTGAACATGTACTCGATGGTGACGGAAGCGTCATAACCGTCGGCAACAGCGTCTGCAAGCAGCTTCTTCGCAAGCTCCTGACGGTATGCGAGGCTGGTCAGATCGTAATCGGGATACTGCTCCTGGAGCCAGGCGTACAGGACGTTGGGGTTGGTCTCGGTCCAGTCTTTACCGGTGTTGTCGGTGATACCGGTGGGAACGAAGCCGGTCGCGGGGACCTGGCCGCCCATGGTGACATTTTCAACGATGAAGTCGCGGTCGATGCAGAGGTTGATCGCAGCGCGTACACGCCAATCCGGGATCTTCTCGCAGTTGAGGTAGAGATAGTAGTCGCCGACATAAGGAGCGATGGTGAGGTCTCCGGAGCTCTTCAGAGCTGCG
>JAEEYN010000085.1 GCA_016288175.1 Bacillota bacterium
CCGCTGCCGCGACCTATGACGGTGTTCCCGACATGGACATCAGCGGCCTTTACGTGGAACCGACCGTCAAGAACCTCCGTGAGCTCGTGCCCGGTAAAGCGGTGCTCGTGGTGGTCGCGGCCGGCGGCGACGCCACGCCCGAAGGTCATTTCGCCACCCCCGTGCAGATGGCTTACCTGATGGAGAACGGCGAGCTCGTCGGACGCCTGCCCGATATCACCATCGGCGGCGATTTCTTCGATCTGCTCGGCAGGGACTACGTCGGAACCTCTCATAACGATCCGATAGACGGTTTTAATTTCAGCGCGTTCGTAATGGACGTTGAGAAAGCCTGAACAGCAGCAAACTGAATAACGCGCTTTCGATCCCGCCGGTTCGTGATTGACATCGGCGGGATTTTTTTATATACTTAAAGTTACGGGCTCAGCCCGCGACGATACGAAAGGATGCTTCAAGAGCTTAAATGAAAACGAATCTGAAAAGGATCTTTGCGCTTCTTCTCGCGCTGACGGCGGCGGTCTCCGTTCTCGCCTGCCAACCGCGAAAGGGGCAGGAGGCTTCGGCGACGCCGGGGCTGATCGAGCTTCCGACCGCGATCCCGACCGACGAACTGGGGAACAGCGACCTTCCGGTTGTGACATTGGATCCCGCACCGAGCACAGCGCCGACAGCAACGCCCGCTCCGACAGCGACGCCCGCTCCGACGGCGACGCCCGCGCCGACCCCGACGCCATGTCCCGTTGATGAAAACGGCGTTTACGACACGAAGGACGAGGTCGCGCTCTATATCCACCTTTTCGGCCATCTGCCCTCCAATTTTATCACCAAGAAGGAAGCGCAGGCGCTCGGTTGGACCGGCGGAAGCCTTGAACCCTACGCGCCGGGCAAGTGCATCGGCGGCGACTATTTCGGCAATTACGAAGGTCAGCTCCCGACCAAGCGCGGCCGCACCTACCACGAATGCGATATCGGAACCCTCGGAAAATCGAGCCGCGGCGCGAAGCGCATCGTTTATTCGAATGACGGCCTGATCTACTATACGGGCGACCACTATGAACATTTTACACTGCTTTACGGAGGGGATAACTGATGAAAATCGTTCTGCTTGACGGCGAAAAGATCAAAAGCTCGGCGGATATGCACCGCGCGTTTAAAAAGGCGCTCAATTTCCCCGATTGGTACGGCAACAATCTTGACGCGCTGAACGATATGCTGACGGAAACGACGGAGGAGATAGGCGTGATCCTCGTCAATACGGAAAAGCTTTCGGAAAACCTCGGCTGGCGCTGGGAAATGCTCCTCAGACTGCTTGTGGATCTGAAACGCGAAAAACCGAACTTCCGCGTCGCTTTCGAGCCGCTGAAGCCCGGTCTCGAGGACTGATCTATGGAATACACGCTGATCCGCAGCGACAGGAAATCGCTCGGGATGCAGATCAAGGGCACGGAAGTCATCGTCCGCGCCCCTTTTTCCGAGCCGCAAAGCAGGATCGACGCCTTCGTTCGCGAAAACGCGGAATGGGCGGAGCGAAATTTGAAAAAGGCGGAGGAGAGGCAGGAGAAGGCGGACAGCCTCGGCCCCCTGACTGAAGAGGAGCGCATTGGCCTGACGAAGATCGCGAAGGACTATATCCCGCGCCGCGCGGAACTCTATGCGCGCGTCATCGGAGTTAAATACAACCGCATCACGGTCCGCTGCCAGAAAACGAAATGGGGAAGCTGCAGCTCGGCGGGGAACCTCAACTTCAACTGCCTGTTGATGCTCTGCCCGAGGGAGGTCATCGACAGCGTCGTCGTGCACGAACTCTGCCATCTCAAGGAGATGAACCATTCGCGGCGCTTCTATCGCGAGGTGCTGAGCGCTTTCCCGGATTACAAAAAATACCATGCCTGGCTGAAGAAAAACGGCGGCGTGCTGCTCGAACGGGTGAAGGCCGGGGAAGAGGAATAGTCCATAAATAAGCGAAAAAGATCCCTGAAACGGGATCTTTTTTATTGGATTGAGTTTATTGGATCGAATCTTATCTCCCGAACTGCGTCAGCCCGAGCTCATTATCCGGATCGTCGATCCGCACAGCCGCCCCTTCAACAGTCAGCGGATAATTCCTTCCGCCGGAAACAAGGAACGGTTTGCCGCCGATAACTTTTAGCCCAAAGCTGCTGTGCTCGAGAATGAACATCCCGCCTGCCTCGCATACGACATCACCGTTTTCAGAGCCGAAAACGCGCAGGGAGATCGAGTACAAGCCGGAGGTCGGGCCGCATTCGAGCACGATCGCTTCGACGGCTCCGTCGCCGTCGATATCCGCCGGGGCAGCGTCGATCAGACCGCTCGCATCAAACGCCTTTCCGCCCCCGATCATGAAGGTTTTGACGGTAAAAAGCGGATCGAGAACGCCCTCATAAGGCGGCTCGTCGAACAGGGCCTTGAATATCCCGAAGCCCGTATCCACGAAGAGCCCTTCCGGGGAGATATCGATCAGCGCACACGGCGCCTTGCTCATTCCGCCCGCGCCGACAGCGGCGGCGGCCTCATCCGCGGTTAAGCCCGGGGAAGAGGAGCGGACGGTCACGGAAACACTTGCGCTTTCGCAGGCTTCGGTATTATCGCTGATCTCGATCCATACGTCATCGCGGTAAAGCATCTTGGCCCATTTCCCGCCGACAAGCTCGAATCCTTCGCCCCGGAGCTTTTCGATGTAAGCGTTCATCATCTCCGGCGTAACGTCTGTAAAGGCGCTTCCGAAAGGTTCGCTTCGCTGCCAATCGGGGAGCCATTCATCCCCGCCGTTGGAAGCGAGATAACCGATGGTATAGCCGTTCGGGGCGGCGCCGACGTCCGCATCCTCCGCGGTTTCCGCGGCATGATTGTCAGGTGCGGCGCCGACGTCTGCGGCGTCTTCCGGAGCTTTTTTCTTTCCGCAGGCCGCGAGCGGCAATAACAGCATCAGGATCATCAGCGAGTATACGGCTTTTTTCATAATTATCTCCTGAACTGCACCAGCGCCCCGGTCTGCTCGACGGCGGGGGAGACGTCCGGGGAAAAGAATCTGTATCTTTCGACCCTGCACGCGCCGCCGATAGTAAACGAGTTCGTCGCGGGGGAGAAATACGTGCTTTCGATCGAATCGACGTTCCAGACAAGGCTGCCGTCCGCGCCGACGGATAGGATACTGCCGAGCGCGCCGGGCACGGACCAGACCTCGCTCACCGTGCCGCCTTCATCGAGACTGAGGAGCTTAGCCTCGTAAACCCCGCGGACGCGCGGAGTCAGGTAATCGGAGGGTACGAAGAAGCCTTCGTCGCTCGACCAGCGGTCCATATCGGCCCAGATCTCGCTGACAACACCGCGAAGCTCATACCCGAAAAGGCCTGCTGACGAACTGTCATCTGTATCCTGCCAGCGGTAGCCGGAGATCCAGATCTTCCCGCCATGTTCGGCGATGGAGGAGATGCAGAAATGCGGATACGGCGGTGTAAAGGTGCCGATCTCCGTGACGCTGCCGTCCGGACCGATGCGGACGACGCTGAAGGTGACGGGATCCGGCGCAATGCTGTTGTAAGTTACATAGTCGGGGCTCAGCAGCGCGACGGCGCCGTTTTCGGAAGGTGCTGCCCACTGCAGCCGCAGGTTGCCGCACTCGCCGATGGAGGGGCTGACGCTGCCGATGAAATCGCCCTCGCGGGAAAAGCTCGTCAGCACGAACGCGCGGTAATTGTGCCCGCCCGGCTCGAGCAGGGCGTAGCCCTCCGGCGTTTCGAGAAGGATGCTTTCGAACTCGATATAATCGTAATAGTCTGCGGAATTATACTTCGGAGCGGTGATATCGAAATACTTCTTGAAAACGACCTCGCCCTTATCG
>JAEEYN010000086.1 GCA_016288175.1 Bacillota bacterium
CCCGGAATACACCGCCAAGGATAAGATCCGCGGCCTCCACGGGCTTCCGAAAATGGCCGTCAACGCCTGGTCCCTTGACCGCTACGGAGATTACCATTTCGTGGATTATCCCAACAAAAAGGGCGTTTTCCACGGTGAATCCTACTGTTACTTCCGCGTCGGCGAAAAGTTCCTGCTTGTCGGCTCGACCAACGAGCAATACGGCTACACGCTTTTCACCTATAACGCGAATACCGAAACGCTGACTGTCCGCCGCGACTGCGAAGGACTTAAGGTAAGCGGCAACTTCCCCGCCTTCCAGCTCTGCTTTGTTGAAGGCGGCGAGGATGAAGTCTTCGACGCATGGTTCTCGGCGATGAACGTCAAGCCTATCACGACCGAACGCATCGCCGGATATTCGAGCTGGTACAACCGTTATCAGAACATCACCGAGCAGACCATCAACGAAGATCTCACCGGCTGCGCGAAGGTCATGAAGCCCGGCGATCTTTTCCAGATCGATGACGGTTGGGAACCCGCTGTCGGCGATTGGCTTGAGCCCGATAAGGTCAAATTCCCGAACGGCATGAAGACCGCCGCCGATGCTATCCACGCGAAAGGTTATAAAGCCGGTCTCTGGCTCGCGCCTTTTGTTGCGCAGAAGGATTCCAGGCTTGTGAAGGAGCATCCAGACTGGCTGCTCGAGCACAACGGCGAGCCCTGGCTCAACGGTTCCAACTGGGGCGGCTTCTATTCGCTCGATATCGACAAAGGAGAAGTCCGCAGATACCTTATGGACGTCTTCTTCAAGGTCTTCAACGAATGGAAGTTCGATCTTGTGAAACTCGATTTCCTTTACGGCGCCGCTCCTTTCGGCACGGAGAGCCAATCCCGCGCCGGCAAGATGATCAGTGCTCTCAGGCTGCTGCGTACTTATTGCGGCGATCACGCGATCCTCGGCTGCGGCGTTCCCGTTATGCCGGCTTTCGGTCTTGTCGAATACTGCCGCGTGAGCTGCGACGTCGGTCTCGATTGGGATGATAAGCCCTGGATGCGTCTCACGCACCGTGAACGCGTTTCAACGCGTCAGGCCATGGGCAACAGCGTTTTCCGCCGCCAGCTGAACGGCCGCGCATTTCTCAGCGATCCAGATGTTTTCTTCCTGCGCGAGGATAACATCAAGCTTACCGGCGAGCAGAAACAGAAGCTCGGGAAACTCAATGCGCTCATGGGCGGCGTTCTGCTGACTTCCGACAACATGGGCAATTACAATTCCGAGCAGCTGCGTCAGTACAATGAACTGCTTGCGCTCAGGGGCGGAAAGGTCACCTCCGTCGATGTGAACGGAAAAAAGATCACTGTCCGTTATGAGCTGGACGTCAATAAAGGCGAATTCAGCTTCAAGTAAAGTTTGTAAAGCCCGATAAAAGGATCCCGCGGAACACTCCGCAGGATCCTTTGTATTTTTAATATTCGGTTTTCACATCTCAGCTTTCTGCCGTGACATTGAATTCAAGGCGCAGCTTCTCGCCGTTTTCGGCGGTCAGAACGAGCGCCGCTTCCCCGCCTTTTCCGACAGTCCGCACAAAGGTTCCGCCCGTTCCGCCGCGAAGCATCGCGATCTCCGGACCGATCAGTGCGATCGGGCCTTCGGTTTCGAGCTTCACTCCGCCATGATAGAACGGCAAAACGTTTCCGTTTTGGTCGCGCATTGAGATCCGCACAAGCGCCGCGTCATATGCTTCGGCATCACTGAGTTCCGTGCTGCTCGCTTCGGCGTTAAGATGTATTGAGAGGACCGGACTCTTGACGGCGGTCTTAACGACTTTGCCGTTTTTTACGGCTTCGAAACGGTATTCCGTCGCCTCGTCCCCCCAGTTGCTGTTGTATTTGCCGTAAAGCGCGTAAGCGTCAGAAAAGCGCATTCTGTAACGCAGCATTAGCCACCCCGCCTCCGCGATATGCTTCTTTTTGAGGTGTGAGAATCCGTGCTGCGAGGAATAATTTATCAGGTCCTTAACGTACTTTGCCTGCTTTGGCTTGAAATTCTCGTTCTTTTCGATCTGATCGCCGATGAAATCCGTGATCTCGATCGGCGGATGCGCAAGATGCTTGTACGGTGAATCCTTCGCGAAAGCTTCGCTGATGAAGCGGCCGTTCTTGTACATCCGCACGGAATCCGCGTTCGTGAAGACAAAGAGCCTTCCGCGGTTCGCTGCAGGATGCTCTCCGATATCCATCAGGGAGCTTACTTCAAGCACATCCTGCCCTTCCTGCTGCGAATCATAGACCTCCGCGGCAAGCTTCTTATTGCGGAACATATCCGTCACGCCGTGATAGCATATCCGATCTCCGCTTCCGAAATCGCGGTGGGTGTTGTAATCGAACATGCACCAACCGAAACTTCCGGCGATATCATTCTCCGCGGCGACAGCGTCGAGAACATTTGCATGGCGAAGCGCATGTTCAAGGCGGTGTTCCTCGCAGTCATAATTCTTTGTCGGGAACATATGGCCGTTGTATTCGGTAATAAGATACGCCTTGTTCATATCCGGCGTAACGTCCTTTTTCTTTTCGCAGCCCTTGTTATCGCCCTCGTGAACGAAATCGTTGTAGGTATAAACATCTTCAAAGAGATGGCTTTTCTTATGGCAGCGCACTCCGCCGGTCTGCCGCGTCGGGTCGAGCGAATGAGCAAGCGCGTTGGTCTTTTGATAGAGATCGTCGTCATCGCGGGATTCGTTGATGCGCACGCCCCAGAGTATGATCGAAGGATGGTTGCGGTACTGCAGGATCATCTCGCGAACGTTTTCGAGCGCCTGCTTTTTCCAATCCTCGTCCCCGATATGCTGCCAGCCTGGGATCTCCGTGAAAACGAGTAGCCCAAGTTCGTCGCAGCGATCGATAAACGCCTGCGACTGCGGATAATGCGAAGTTCGAACTGCGTTGCAGCCAAGCTCCTTTTTCAGAATGCCAGCATCGAAACGCTGCACGCCGGCAGGCATCGCATAGCCGACGTAAGGGTAACTTTGATGTCGGTTCAGGCCGCGTATCTTCAGTTTTTCGCCGTTGAGATAGAATCCGTCCTGTCTGAACGAAACATCGCGGAAGCCGATGCGCGTTTCGAAGCTGTCGATGATCCTGCCGTTTTCCTCAAGCACAGATCGGAAAGTATAGAGCTTCGGGTTTGAAACACTCCATTTTTCAATTGCTGGAACAGTGAATTCCGGGTTCCCGCCCGGCGCGGTCACGACCTCCGCGATCACCTTTTCGCCGTCGAGAACGCTGCTTTTGAGCGTCATTCCGCTGCAGTCACCCGCAAGAGTGATATCAGTTGAGATACGGCCGGAGCCTTCGGGCTTCACGAAAACATCTTCAATAAAGCATTGCTCCTTGACCTCGAGCCAGACTTCACGATACAACCCGCCGTAGGTCATATAGTCGATCACGAATCCGAAGGGAGGCTGATCCAGCGTCTCGCGCGTGTCGAGTCGGATCGCGATGCGGTTCTCTTTTCCGATCTCAAGCGCATCGGTCAGCTCCGTTTTAAAAGCCGTGTAGCCCGAGCGGTGCTCCGAAAGCTTTTTTCCGTTCAGGAAAACTTCCGCGAAATGCGCGGCGGCGCCGATGCAGAGAAAGACGCGCTTCCCCGCCCATTCAGGCGGCGCCTCGATGGTTTTGGCATAACCGCAAACCATTTGATAAATGCTTTCGTCAAAATAATCGAAGGGCGTTTGTTTGCAGGTATGCGGAAGATCCACGGATGTTTCGCCGCCTGAATCTCCGGCGA
>JAEEYN010000009.1 GCA_016288175.1 Bacillota bacterium
ATCAGCAATGCCTTCAGCTCAGACGAACAGAATATGATTCAGAGTACAACGGTAACGGCTGACAAAAACCCGTCGTATAGTACTTCACCCGGCAACAATACGACCGACAAAGTTTTCCTCCTCAGCATTACCGAGGTGAATCAATACTTCAGTTCGGATAGCGCAAGACAGTGTAGTGCAACGGCATATGCAAAAGCACAAGGAGCATATACAAATTCCAGCAATGGCAATTGCTGGTGGTGGCTGCGGTCGCCCGGCTACGATTCTCGCGACGCTGCGGGTGTCCACGTCGACGGCTCCGCCTACGACCGCGGTGACGATGTCCACCGCGACAATGACGCAGTTCGGCCCGCTTTGTGGATAAATCCCGGATCTTAACTCTTCTGATCTGAAATCTTCCACAGCGCCGAAGGCATTAATCTAAAGCGGGCGTAACCCGAAAGATCCTCCGCAAGGCGGTCTTGCGGAGCTTAAAAAAGATAAACACAATAATACAGTAAGAATCATCCTGACGAATAAGCGGAGGTACCCCATGTCCAAATTCGTAATCGAATGCCCGCGCTGCGGGAAGTATGCAGAAGCGAAGACCGGATTCTTCGCAAGGAAAAAGATCGATTGTGCCTGCGGCTACATGATCGACGTCCGCACGGACAAGCTTTCGAGCCGCGTTTGCCCGCACTGCGGCAACAACGTCGTGTTCGATCAGTCGAAAGGCGCTGCGGCGAAATGCCCGGTCTGCCATGAGCCGATCAACACAATGGCGGAGCAGGATAAGACCGTGGAGTTCTCCTGCGCGCAGTGCGGTATAAGGCTCCGCGCGGCAAAAGGCGCGGATACGTTCACCTGCCCCGTGTGCGATCATGTAAACGACGTTGCAGAAAGAGCCGCTCAGGAGAAGATCAAAAAGGACGGCCTCGCCTCCATCATAAAGTATGAGGTCGACAACTCGACGTTTATCTGGAAGCATCCGATCGAGGACTTTAACTACGGTTCCCAGCTGATAGTCCATGAGAGCCAGGAGGCCGTGTTCTTCCGCGATGGCATGGCTCTGGATCTCTTCGGCCCCGGCCGCTACACGCTTGAAACTCAGCAGCTGCCGATGCTGGAGAAACTGTATAAGCTGCCGACGGACAATGACGGTACATTCCATACAGAAGTCTACTTCATAAATAAAACGGTACAGATGGGTATCAAGTGGGGCACTCCCGATAAGGTGCGTTTCATCGATCCGTTAACGGGCACACCACTTGAGCTCGGCGCTTCGGGCGAGATGAACCTCGCCGTCGACGATTCGAGGAAGCTGCTCATAAAGCTCGTCGGAACGATGAAGGGCATCGCATGGGAGGAAAGGGACGGCGCCGGCTTTACAAAGAGCCTGCAGGCATCCTTCCGTCCGATGATATCGAACGCCGTAAAGACGAATCTTCCTTCGGTCATAAAGGCAAACGATATCGATATACTCGAGATAGACGAAAAGCTCGATCTTATTTCGGATTCCCTGCGCGAAAAGATCAAAGGCGGTTTTGAAGAGTACGGTCTTACCGTGCCGCAGCTCTACGTTACGAACATCGTGCTCCCGGAGGCCGACCCGAACTTCAAGCGCATCCGCGAGCTGCATACGATCGTGCTCCAGACCCGCGTGATCCAGGCGGAGGCGACTGTCAAGACCGTTGAGGCGCAGTCCAAAGCGCAGTACCGCACGGCGGAGGAACAGGCTGCGGCGGCGATCGAGGCGGCAAGGCGCGAGGCGGAGATGCAGCGCCAGACCACCGAAACGGAGGTCGCAAGGCGCGAAGCGGAGCGGAAGGTCATCGCGGCTCAGGCGGAGGCGCAGGCGCAGCGCATGCAGGGCCTGACCGAGGCGGAGATCATGGCCGCAAAGGGCTATAATCAAAAGGACGTACTGCAGAGCGAAGTGCAGAAGGCATACGCCGAGGGCATCGGCAATATGGGTCCCGCGATCTCCGCGGGCGGCGGAGGCGGAAGCATGATGGGCGACCTCATGGGCCTTGGCGTCGGCATGGCGGCGATGGGCGCGATAGCTCCGCAGATCGGCAATATGATGAGCGGGCTGAATCCCAATATGCAGCAGCAGGGCGGCGCCGAACAGGAAGCGCCTAAGCCCCGCACCGAGGCGGGCTGGACCTGCCCCGAATGCGGAACGAAGGATATAACGAGCAAGTTCTGCCCCGAGTGCGGAGCTAAAAAGCCCGAACCTAAGCCCGCTGGAGCATGGACCTGCCCCAATTGCGGAACGGAGGGCGTCACCAGCAAATTCTGCCCGGAATGCGGCGCAAAGAAGCCGGAGGAACCGAAGGGCTGGACTTGCCCTGCCTGCGGCGCCAAAGATATCACCAGTAAATTCTGCCCCGACTGCGGCGCAAAGAAGCCCGAGGAAAAGAAGGGCTGGATCTGCCCGGAGTGCGGCACCAAGGATATCACCAGCAAGTTCTGCCCCGAATGCGGGTATAGGAAGGGAGAATGACCATGAACCTCAACAAGAATCAGATCCGCGCGATCATTGCGGTCGCGGTGGTTTTCATTGTCTATAACGTGCTTGCTTTCGTGCTGCCGTTCGCGCACACGGGAGTTTTCTGGGTCGGCTATACATTCGGCCTGCTTGCGCTGATCGTCGGGCTGCTCATCTTTGCCGTTGCTTTCGGCAAGGACGGTACTGCCAGAAGCAGATTCTACGGGTTCCCGATCGCCCGCATAGGCGTGATTTATCTTGCGATACAGATCCCGCTCAGTTTTCTCGCCATGGCGCTTGCGGGCGTCGCAGGCATGCCTGCATGGCCTTTCGTGCTTGTGTTCATACTCCTGATCGCGGCCGCCATTCTCGGAACAATCGCAACGGATACAACAAGGGATGAGATCGTGCGTCAGGACGAGGAACTCAAAAAGAACGTGACCTCAATTCGCGCTCTGCGTTCCCTTGGCAACAGCCTTGTTGCGCAGTGCGGCGATGAGGAAACAAAGAAGGAGCTCAAAAAGCTTTCGGATACGCTCAACTACTGCGATCCCGTTTCGAGCGAAGCCACCGCGGAGACGGAAGCGGAGCTCAAAACCGTGCTGGATGAGATCCAGCGCGCCATCGTTGACGGCGATAATGCCAGCGTGACTCCGCTCTGCAAAAAGGCCGCGGCCGTGCTTGCGGAGAGAAATCGGCTGTGCAAACTGAATAAATAAACAGGGAGAATGCACTATGGCTTCATTCAAATGCAAAATGTGCGGCGGCGACCTTGTGATCGAGCAGGACTCGACCGTTGCGGAGTGCGAGTATTGCGGATCAAGGCAGACGGTTCCTTCTGCCGATAACGAAAAGAAGCTGACTCTCTTCGGCAGGGCGGGGCGTCTTCTCAGAGCCTGCGAGTTCGACAAAGCCGCCGGCGTATTCGAGAGCATAGTCGCCGATTTTCCCGAGGAGGCCGAGGCTTATTGGGGACTTGTGCTGTGCCGCTACGGCATCGAGTACGTCGACGACCCGGCGACGGGGAAGAAGATCCCGACCTGCCACCGCTCCGGTTTTGAGAGCGTGATGGAGGATAAGGATTTTGAGCAGGCCTGCGAGAACGCCGACGGCGTCGCGAGAAAGCTCTATCGGGAAGAGGCGAAGCAGATCGAAGAACTGCGCAGAAGCATCATAGAGGTGTCCGGCAAAGAAGCGCCTTACGATATCTTCATCTGCTATAAAGAGACCGCCGATGACGGTCAGCGTACGCCGGATTCGGTGCTTGCGCAGGACGTTTACGAAAAGCTGACCGACGCCGGCTATCGCGTGTTCTTCTCGAGGATCAGCCTCGAGGACAAGCTCGGCGTCGAATACGAACCCTATATTTTCGCGGCGCTGAATTCCGCAAAGATAATGCTCGCTTTCGGCACGGATTACGACTATTTCAACGCGGTCTGGGTCAAGAACGAATGGAGCCGCTTCCTGAAGCTGATGGAAAAGGATAAGACCAAGCGCCTTATCCCGTGCTACAAGGATATCGACGCCTACGATATGCCCAAGGAGTTCAAGAACCTCCAGGCGCAGGACATGGGCAAGATCGGCGCGGATCAGGACCTCATCCGGGCGATCAAAAAGCTGCTGCCGAAGGAAGCGCCGAAGCAGGAAGCCGCGCAGCAGACCGTCGTTCAGCAGGTCGTGCAAAACGGGCCGAATGTGGAATCGCTGCTGGATCGTGCGTTCATGTTCCTCGAGGACGGTATTTTTTCAAGCGCCGATGAATACGCCGAAAAGGTATTGGACATCGATTCCAAGAACGCAGAAGCCTATCTTGCAAAGCTGCTTGCAAAACTCAGGCTGAGAAAAGAAGCCGAACTCGAATCAGCCGCTGCCTGGTTTTCGCTTACGGAAACGCAATGGGAAGGAACAAAGCAGATCCGGCTCGTTTCATTGATCAAGGCTGAAAAGCTGCAGGCCATCAAGTGTGCAAGGGATGCTTTAGGCTTGGGTTTAAAAGAAGCCAAGGACCTTGTAGAGTCCCTCCCGCAGGAGGTTTCCGTTACGCACAAGCAGCATCAGATCATAAAACACGAGTTTGAAACAGAAGTTCAAGTCGGTACATTTGACGCTGTCTGCGGCGATCCCGACTACATCAAATTCATGCGCTTTGCTCCTGCAGCCCGCGCGGAAAAGATAAAGGCCTTAGTGCAGAAGGGCAAAGAGCTTTACGAGGAGAACGCGCGCAGGGCGGCCGAAGCGGAAGCCGAACGCAGAAGAGCAGCGGAGGAGCGCAGGGCGGCGGAAGAGAAAGCCCGGGAAGAGGCGCGTCTTGCCGCCGAAGAGGAGAAGCGCCGCTTGCTTGAAGAGGCAAATGTACGGCGAGAAGCCGAAAGGCAAAGGATCGCTCCGGTGCAAAAGCTGATAAGTGCGGGAACCCGCTTTACCGTCGGGCTGAAGGCGGACGGTACCGTCTTAGCCACGAAATTCCTCAGCAAAAAAGCAGCTTATTTCGGTGAATGCGAGGTCGGAAGCTGGAAGGATATAGTCGCCGTAAGCGACGGGAACTATCATACCGTCGGACTTAAGGCGGACGGCACGGTCGTCGCCGTCGGGAAAAACAGCGAATGTCAATGCGAGGTCGGGAGCTGGAAGGATATAGTCGCCGTAAGTGCGGGAAACAAGCATACCGTCGGCCTGAAAGCGGACGGCACGGTCATCGCCGTCGGAGATAACAGCGATGGCCAATGCGAGGTCGGGGGCTGGAAGGATATAGTCGCCGTAAGTGCGGGAGACAGTCATACCGTCGGCTTAAAAGCGGACGGCACGGTCGCAGCGACAGGCAGTAATGACAGCGGTGAATGCGAGGTGTCCGGCTGGAAGGATATCGTCGCCGTAAGTGCGGGAAACAAGCATACCGTCGGCCTGAAAGCGGACGGCACGGTCATCGCCGTCGGAGATAACAGCGATGGCCAATGCGAGGTCGGGGG
>JAEEYN010000087.1 GCA_016288175.1 Bacillota bacterium
AGAACGGCCGAAAACACCGGCCCGATCTTCCTTTTTTCTTTCATCGTTGTCCATCCTTCCGCCGCTTTCGGCGTCCTTTCCCCGTTTTCCCGATGATAATATGGCCGGAAGCGCCCGAATATGCCCATTTTTTGCGTTTTGCCTTAAAAAGCGGATAATATCTTCTCCTTTGCGCCCCGCCGGGTCTTTCATTTTTTAATGATACGGTGTATAATAAAGTGATGTTATGTCGGCTCGGCTCCGTTCCCGCTCTTCCGCGGTGGTCCCGGGCGCATTACGGCCGCCGTTTTCGTGCCGCCGCTAAAAGGAGATCTCGAAATGGAAAGAAACAATCGAAGGAGTTCTTCCGCGACGAGCCGCAGGGTGCTCACGATCCTTCTCGTGCTGCTTGCCGCTGCCGTGCTCGCCTTTATCTTCATACTTATCAATAACAAAGTCAAGGAAAACGAGGAGCAGCGCCAGAACGGCGAGGTCCCCGGCACCGTCGAGGAGGATATCCCCGAAGGGCTCTATATAAACGAGCTCATGCGCGGCAGCGAGGGCTTTGTTGAGATTGTCAACAATTCGGATAAAACCGTCGACCTCGGCAATTACTGTCTTTCCGATACCGAGACCGATGCCGACAAATGGCGCTTCCCCGAGGCTCAGCTCGAACCCGGCGCCTATGCTGTCGTCAATCTTCTCGGCAAGGACTTCGTCGGCGAAGCAAAGGTCAGTGAAACGGAGTTCAATGCGGATTTCAAGGTCGGTTCTGACGAAACCGGCATCTATCTCTTCAGCCGCGGCGGAAAGCTTCTCGATAAGCTCATCATCGACGTCAACATGCCGAAGGATTCTTCCGCCATCCGCACCGAAAACGGCGTGGCGTACACCACCGAACCCACGAAGGGCGGGCCGAATTCCGAAAAAACGGCCGAAAGCTTCACCTGGACGGCGATGGATGCAAACGACCCTGTCCGCATCAACGAGGTCCTTCCGAGCAACAAATATGACATCACCGACGAGGACGGCGACCGCAGCGACTGGGTGGAGCTTTATAATTCCTCCGACCTGTCCGTCGATCTCTCCTCCTATTTCCTTTCCGACGAAGCGGATGACCCGGCGAAATGGGCGCTGCCCGCAATAACTCTCGAACCGGGCGAATACCTCATCGTCTTCCTCTCCGGCAAGGACCGCACGGACGGCGAGCTGCACTCTTCCTTCAGCCTTTCCGCGAACGACGACGGTCTGTTCCTTTCCACGACGGACGGGATGCGGCAGGATCTGATCACCGTTCCCGCCGAGCTCAGATCGAATGTTTCGATCGGGCGCGCGGCGGACGGGAGCCTCCGCTATTACCCGAAGCCGACTCCGGGAGCGGAGAATTCAACGGTTGGCTTTACCGATTACATGGGGGTTGGCGGGTTCAACCCCTCTTCTGTTTATATCAGCGAGGTCTGCTCCGTCACGGCGCCCCGCAGCGGCGAAATGGACTGGATCGAGCTGCGCAACGGCTCCGATGCGGATATGACTCTCACCGGCTGGCATATCTCCGACAGCGCCGGCGATCTTTTTCTCTATGAGCTTTCCGAGCTGACCGTCCCCGCCGGCGGCTATGCCGTTATCAACTGCTCCACCGGCATCAAGGACGCCTGGGCGCACCCCGCGCCCTTTGACCTCTCCCCCGCGGGCGAAACGGTCTACCTGACCGATGAAAACGGCGTTATCGTCGACTGCTTCGAGACCGGCGCCCTCCGCAACGGCGTCACGAGCGGCCGCGAAAACATCGTTCCCGGTGACGGCGAACGCACCGGCCACGAAGGCGACCGCGTTTTCTTCGACCGCCCGACGAAGGGCAGGCAGAATCCCGATATCTGCTGTCTTTCCTATGCCGCAGCGCCTGTTTTTTCCGAAACGGAGCTCTACCGAACCGAGCCCTTCACGGTTGAGATCTCGACCCGGAGCGCCGACGGAACGATCCACTATACCCTCGACGGCTCGAAGCCGACTACCGAAAGCCCCGTTTACGAAGGGCCGATCGCCGTTTCCGAAAACACCGTCATCCGCGCCGTGACCTGCGTTCCCGGCAGGATCGACAGCGAGGTCTCGACGGCGACCTATCTTTTCGAGCAGCCGCACACGATCCCCGTCGTCACGATCGCGATGGACGACGCCGATTTCCGCGAGATGTACGCCGTTACGGAGGACGGCATCACCGCAACGGAAAAGGAAGGCTTCATGCAGTTTTTCGAAACCGACGGCACCCTCGGGATAGAGGTGCCCGCCGGCTTCCGCGTTTCCGGCGCTTCAACAAGGAAATATCCCCAGAAATCCCTCGGCGTGTACTTCCGCGCGGGCTACGGCCGCCGCACCGTCGATTATCCCTTCTTCGGTGAGGATTACATAACCTCCTTCGGCGCGCTCGTTCTGCGCAACGCCGGCCAGGACTGGGGCGGAGCGAGGCTGCGCGATTCCTTCACGAGCACCGCCGTTCTCGGCATGAACATCGACGCCTCCGCGGCGCGCTTCGTCGCCGTCTATATCAACGGCCGGTACTGGGGCCTTTACGATCTCAAGGAAAACATCAACGAACGCTACCTCGAATCGCATTACGGCGTCGACCCCGACACCGCGAACATCATCAAGCGCAATACCTATGAGCTCGAGGGCAGCAACGCCGACTTTCTGCGCGTGCGCGCCTTCGCCGCCCAGAACGGGCAGGTCATCCCGATGACTGACGAGCGCTATGCCCAGTTCACGCAGTGGGTGGATGCGGAATCCTTCGCCGATTACCTCATCGCCCGCGATTATTTCCGCGACGCCGATATGTTCAACCAGAAGTACTGGCGCACGACGGATTATAAGATCCGCTGGAGGGCGATCTTTTATGATTCCGACTTCGCGCTCGACAGCCCGATGTACGGCGTGCTCCACGCGTATTTCAATATCGACGGCATTCCGAGCGCCAACGGCTCGAAGAGCAACACCGATATCTACTGCGGACTCAAATCCAACGAGAACTGGCGGCATTATTTCATCGTCCGCTATATCTACGTTGTCAAATACTATCTGAACAACGACCGCCTGCTGCCGCTCTTCGACGAGATGGTCGCAGCGATGGAGCCGGAGATCAGCCGCCAGGTCGCCCGCTGGAACCATCCGACGAGCTATGCCTTCTGGAGGAGCAAGATCGACGAATACCGCTCCTTCCTCATCCAGCGGCCGCAGCGCGCGAAGGATAACTTCATGTACACCATGGGCATCAACGCATCGCAGTACGCCGCCTATGAGCAGGAGGCCGACGCCCTTTTCGAGCAGTACGGCGGCTCTTTCCAGAGGGTCTTCAACACCGGCACGGAGGACTGAGTTTCCGTTCCGCAAGGTTTTATACAGAGATAAGGGAAAAGGAACATGAACATAGTTATAGTTGGCGCCGGCAAGGTCGGCAAGCAGATCGGCATCAAGCTCACGCGCGAAGGGCATGACGTCGTTATCATCGACAACGACAAGGACGTTCTTTCCCGCAGCGGCAACGAAATGGACGCGATCTGCGTTGAAGGCAACGGCGCGGACTACCGCGTTCAGCGCGAAGCGGGCGTCGCGGGAGCGGATGTGCTCATCGCGGCGACAGCGCATGACGAAGTCAACATGCTCTGCTGCCTGATCGGCCATAAGCTCGGCGCGAAGCGCACCATCGCCCGCGTGCGCGACCCGGAATACACCGCTCAGCTCGATTTTCTCAAGGAGGAGCTCGGCCTTTCGATGGCGATCAACCCCGAGCTTGCCGCTTCGGAAGAAATCGAGAGGCTCCTCAGGATCCCGAGCGCGCTGAATGTTGAGTTTTTCGCCCGCGGAAGAGTGGAGCTCGTTGAAGTGCGCCTCAACGCCGACAATCCGCTCATCGGGCATCAGCTCGTTGAGAT
>JAEEYN010000088.1 GCA_016288175.1 Bacillota bacterium
TCTTGAAAATAGTCTTCATGCACCTTTTGGCGCAATTCATGCCGTCCGGCAATTCATGGCGAAAGCCAATTCATGCGCGCAGCGCAATTCATTCTTCACAAATGAATAGAAGCTCCGCTTCATGATTTGCAGAACGTTCTGCTCTGCATGATTTCTCGCGTTTATGAGAAAAGTGCTCCGTGAATTGGCGGCATAGCCGCCATTTACACCTTATCCGTCAGCCTCCGGCTGCCACCTTTCCCTCGATGGGAAGGCTCGCCGCTTTACCCGATATCGGTCACCGCGCCGATAAAGATCGGCAGATTGGTCGCATTGTCGATGATCATATAGACGAACGGGCGGTCGAGGATGACGCTGTGCTCGGTCTCGGTCATCATCGCGGCTTCGTCCATCGCGACGACCGTCACCGCGCCGGCGCGGGTGCCCTGCTCCGCGACCTCGATAAAGGTCTTGTGGATGACCTTGCTGATATAGAGCCCGCTGTCGCTCATCTTCGTGAATTCCGCGCTGTTCGGATCGAACGCCCGACTCATGCCCATCGCGGAAAGCGCGTTGTTGAGCAGGAGCTCGTAATCATAGCTGAATTTCGGCAGGCCGGCGCTGACGGCTTCGCTCTTCCGTGCGTTCAATATGGCGAGCAGCTTCCCGCCGGACAGGGTTCTGATATAATCGTAGATATCCGTGCCTTCCTGCGGCATCAGCACGGCGAAGCTGTATTTATCGCCGGCGTAGGGCTTGATGAAGCCCTCCGCGCCGTTGTCGCTCAGGTAGAAGTATTCATCCGAATACATCATGGAAACGGTCTTTTCACCCCCGCCGTAGGGATGGAACGGGGCGTCGTGCACGGCGCCTGCCTCGTATTTTTCCGCCCATTCCGCATCGAAGATCAGGGCGTTGATGAGGAACATCACGGTGCTCGGGTCGATGCTGTCGATTACCTTTTCGATCATGCAGTCGGTATTCTCCTTCACCCAGCCGTTGATATCCGCAGTAGTCGTGTCGTCGAACGGCGCACGGTAGGCCGCCGCGCCGTAATAATCGGCATTCTTTTGGAGGAAGGTCTCCTTCACGTTTTCGGCGAAACCATCGCGGATCCAGATCGAATTCGCGGGCGTGACCTTATATTTTTCGCCGCTCGGAAGGTACTTTATATAGTGGTAAAGGTATTCGTTCAGCTCGTCGATCGGGAGTGAAGACCCGCCGAGCGCCTTTTCCATGCCGGCAAGGGTCTCGCCGTCCGCGCCGTTCGCCGTCATCGCGAGGGCAAGCATCACGGAGAGGGGCGAAACAAGGGTGTTGCCCTGCATATTCAGGCTGTTTTTGAAGAGCGTGACGGCGAAATCCGCCTGTGCCGCGATGAATTTCTGATCCGCAGCCCTGCCCTCGACCTTCGAAGGCGTGACATTCGCGGTAAGGTTCACCGCGGTCGGGTTGAAAGACGTCTTGCCGTTCGCATCCTTCGGATCGGGCGTTTCCCCGCCCTCCGGTTTGGCGCAGGCGAATGCGCCGAGCAGCATCGATGCCGCAAGAAGCAGAGAAATGATCGTTTTGATATGATTCTTCATGGAATTTACCTCCGTTATGATATTGCCAACTACTGTTTTTTCAAAAGATTTTCCGCCCGCTGAAGATTTTTCGCAACGCCCGAACCTTGTTCGGGTATTTCACCGGCCGCCCGCGGCCGATTTCACCGCTTTGCGATTTCACTGCGCAAGCGATTTCACTGCTTTACGCATAGCATCTCACCTGCAAAGCGCTTCGAGCGCGGTGCGCAGTTCGGCAATTTCCTGTTGGGACAGGGTCGGCATGCAGTATTCGTTATTGAAGAGCATGTAGCCATCCGCCGTGAAGCCGACGCGGGCATGCCAAAGGCTTCCTTCAGCGTCAACGAAATCGAAGATCGTGACGAATTCGCAGTCGAGCAGCTCCGGCTCGACCGGGGCTTCCTGCGCTCCCGCTTCGCGCAGGGCGGCGGTGATGAGCTCGAGGACCGGACGCCCTTCCTCGCCTTCGAAAGCGAAGCGGCGGACCTCGTCGCCCGCGAAAACGACCATCGTTCGCGTCAGCGAGATCTGCGTTTGCCCGTCGTAGGTTGCGCCGCAGTCCTGCAGCCCGCCGAAAGAGAGCTCCTCCCCTTCAAGTTCGGGCGTGCCGCAGATCCACTTACCGGGATCAAAAAAGCCGTCGCTCGCCATTTCGTCCGATTTCTCTCCCGGAGCAGCGGTGACGTTGCCATAGTTCGCCGCAGGCTCTCCGCCGCTCTGCATATCGTTTTCAACCGGTGCGCCGTCGGCGGCATAACTCTCGTCCGCGGCATGACCTTCCGCATTCGCGTCGATCGTTTTCTCGGGGACCTTACGCGTCGTCAGGAAGAACACGAGCGCGAGCGCCGCAAGGCCGCTTGCCGCGGAAATGCCCATCGTGCGCCAAAAACGGATCTTTTTGGCCTTGTATTCGTCCTTCCGGCGCATGATCTCGGATTTGATCTCTTCGATGTTTCTTCTCATAATTCAATACCTTCCTTTTCGAGTTCGGCGCGCAGCCGCTTCTTCGCGGCCGACAGCAGATTATCGACCTGTTTTTCGCTCTTTCCGAGCACCTTCGCCGCGTCCCTGTAGCTCAGGCCTTCGAGATAAACAAGGTGCACGGCTGTCCGCTGCTCCGCGGGAAGCTCCGCCATCGCGGCGGCAAGCGCCTTCTGCCGCTCCCCCGCGAGCACATCCCTTTCGAGGGAGGCGCGGTCCGCGGCGTCCGCTTCCGAAAGCTCCGTCAGGTTCTCCCTGCGGCGCTTTTTAAGGAAGTTCAGCGCTTTGTGCCGCCCAACGGAAAACAGATAGGTCTTCAGCGACGAGCGAAACGCGAAGCGGCCGGGGTGGATGACGAGCTCGGTCATGGTCTCGATGGCGACGTCCTCGGAAGCATGTACGTCGTGCACATACCCGTTGATAAAGAATGTCAGTTTGTCGAAGTACAGCTCGACGATCTCCCCGAAGGCGCTTTCGTCCCCGTTAAGATACCGGCGGTAGCTGTTTTCACCGCTGTCCATTGATGCTCAGCCCGTCCTTTTGAATTTGTCGGCCGAAAAGGAAGTTCCGGCTTTTATATTGGAAATTATAGCCGCTTTTCCCGCTTCGGTCAACTCCGGGCGGCGCGCTTTCCGCCCGCTTCAAACTTCCCGCGCTTCTTTGTTTTCGCTTCTTAGTCAACGCCCGGCGTCGTTTTCCTGAACCTTTTGATAATATATTTTCGCGTTCGTAAATCGTCCCGCCGTCATTTTTCTTGAAAGGACGCGCCGCTTGTGCTATATTATCAAGGGCTTTCGCGGCGCCGCTGCCCGCTCTTTTCGGGAACGGCAAAACCGGCCGCGGATCGGACCCGTTCGGAAAACCAATGAAAACGGAGCTTTTTAACGCAAAATCGCAGAAGGAGAACGGCACTGTGCTTGCCGGGCGGGTGATCCGCTCCGGCGGCTTGGTCGTGTTCCCGACGGAGACCGTCTACGGCCTCGGTGCAAACGGGCTGGACGGCGCGGCTGTCGCCAAAATATTCGAAGCGAAGGGCCGCCCGAACGACAACCCGCTGATCCTGCACGTTGCGAAAAAAAGCGACGTCAAGCCGCTCTGGAAGCATGTTCCCGAAATCGCACGAACGCTGATGGACGCTTTCTGGCCCGGGCCCCTGACGCTCATCTATTTAAAGAGCGATATCGTTCCGGGCGAAGTCACCGCCGGGCTCGATACCGTCGCCGTGCGCATGCCGGAGCATAAAACCGCCCTCGCCCTCATCCGCGCTGCCGGCGTTCCGATCGCCGCGCCGAGCGCGAACCTCTCCGGTAAACCGAGCCCGACGAACATCGACCATGTTCTCGAGGACATGGACGGCCGCGCGGACGTCATCATCGACGGTGGACCCTGTTCCGTCGGCGTCGAATCGACGGTCCTGTCCCTCGTCGGAACTCCGACGATCCTCCGCCCCGGCGGTATCACGAAGGAGATGCTCGAGGGCGTTATCGGAACGGTGAAAGTCGCAAACGCGGTGCTGCATCCCCTCGGCGAAGGCGAGACCGCCGCTTCGCCCGGCATGAAATACCGCCACTATGCCCCGGACTGCGATGTTGTCGTTGCGCAGGGCAGCCCGCGGTCAGCCGCCGCGATCATCAACCGCGAGTATGCAAAAGCGGAGCTCGAGGGCAAAAACTGCATGATTTTCGCGACAGAACAGACAAAGAGCTATTATAAAGGCAAAAAATATGTTATAATCGGGGACAGGGAGCTCCCCGGGACGCTCTGTGCCTCCCTTTTCGCGGCGCTGAGGGATGAATCCGAAGGAACGGACGTCATCTTCGCCGAAGCGATCCCGGCCGAAAGGCAGGGCCTTGCCTATATGAACCGCCTGCTCCGCGCTTCCGGCTTCACTGTCCTGACGAACTGAAACGAACGAAACCGGCGGAACGCCGGAAAGGAGAATATGATGAATATCGCGATCGCTTCCGACCACGGCGGATTTGAGCTCAAGCAGCACCTTCTCGCCTATCTTGCCGAGCTCGGGCATGAATTCACCGATTTCGGCTGTTACAGCCCCGAAAGCATGGATTATCCCGACGTCGCCTTCCCCGCCGCCGAAGCGGTCGCAAGGGGCGAATTCGACCGCGGAGTTCTGATCTGCGGCACGGGCGTCGGCGTTTCGATCTGCGCCAACAAGGTCCCGGGCATCCGCTGCGCGCTCTGCGGCGATATTCTCACGGCGGAGCTGACAAGACAGCATAACGACAGCAACATGCTCGCGATGGGCGGAAGGATCATCGGCGTCGAGACCGCGAAGGCGATCCTCCGCACCTGGCTCGGCACCGATTATCTCGGCGGCAGGCA
>JAEEYN010000089.1 GCA_016288175.1 Bacillota bacterium
AGCATGCTGCCTTGGATGCTGATATCCCGATCGATGTATATCTACCATTACTTTGCAACGGTGCCGATGATAATTCTCGCGAGCGTATATGTCGTTTCGCATTATGAGAACGCATATTACTATGTTCCCAAGTCGATCGGCATGAAGATCACAGGCGCGAAGAAAGCCATCCCGTATCTTAAGTATGCGTGGATCGCGCTTGCGGTGATCCTCTTCTTCGTATTCTACCCGGTCATAACCGGTATTCCCGCAAAGCGGACCTATATCGAATCGCTGCAGTGGATGCCTACCTGGACTTTCATGGGCCAGTGGCCAAGCGCATTCCTTAAATAATCCATCCAGGAGAAATGAAAATGTTTGGAAGGAATAAGAAAAAGCAAGAGGAAGCTCAAAGGGAAGCCGTGCGTTTGTCCGCAGGTAAAAAGAACTTTACCCAGCTTATCAAATTCTGCATCGTCGGCGTTGTAAACACGCTCGTTTCAATGATCGTCCAGATCATCGTCAGCAACGTTCTCAAGCTGTTCTGGAGCGACAATTGGATCAATACAGTCGCGCTGATCGTCGGCCACATCTGCGGCATTATCAACAGCTATATCATGAACAGCAGGTGGACCTTCAAGGAGGAGCATAAACGCAGCAAAAAGGAGCTTTTCCGCTTCATTCTTGTCAATGTTCTCGGCCTTCTTATCACCATCGGTCTGCGCGAATTCTTTGCTCAGATCTGCGGTCTCGAAGGTTGGTGGACCAATTGCGGAGCTCCGGATTTCCTCAAGAAGATCATCAGCGGCCATCTGTTCTGCCAGCTGCTTGCAACTGTCGTCTATATCTTCGTGAACTTCATCCTTAACAAGGTGTTCGTTTTCAGAGAAAAGGACGGCAGATAAACTGTTTTCATCAATTCAGCGGAGGCATGAATGCTTGCGAGAATCATCAGTTACGGGCTTTCCGGGATCGTAGGGTTTCCCGTTACGGTCGAAGCCGATATTACATTCGGAACGATCAGTTACGAAACCGTCGGCCTGCCGGATAATGCCGTCAAGGAATCCAAGGAACGCATCCATTCCGCGATCCGAAATTCGGGGTTCAACTACCCGAATTCAAAGATCGTTGTAAACCTTGCACCTGCGGATATCCGCAAGGAAGGCTCCGTTTACGATCTTCCGATCGCGATCGGTATTCTTGCGGCAAACGGCGAGATCCCCGCAAAAACGGCGGAGGAATGGATGATCGTCGGCGAGCTTGCCCTTGACGGAAGCGTACGCGGCATTAAAGGCGTTCTGCCGATCGTGATCGACGCCTGCGAGCGCGGGTTCAAAAGCTTTATCCTGCCTAAAGAAAATGCTGTCGAAGCTTCTTATATTGACGGAGTAACCGTCATCCCCGTTGAAAACCTGACCGACGCCGCTCTTTTTCTCCGCGGCATGAAAGCAATCGAGCCTCAGCCCCACAGCGAATGGAAAGCACTTGAGGGCAGGCATGACAGCGACTTTGCGCTCATAAAAGGGCAGCAGGCCGCCAAGCGAGCGGCTGAAGTCGCCGTTTCCGGCAATCATAATATGCTCATGATCGGCACTCCCGGTTCCGGCAAAACCATGCTCGCAAGAAGCATTCCGTCCATTCTTCCGGAGCTTACGAGCGAAGAAGCGCTTGAGATAACGAAGATCCATTCCGTTGCCGGGATCCTTCCGAATGTCGGCATTGTAACCGAGCGGCCGTTCCGTTCGCCGCATCATTCCGCATCGATTCCTTCGCTTGTGGGCGGCGGTGCGAAAGCGCTTCCCGGCGAGATCAGCCTTGCACATTACGGTGTTTTGTTTCTCGATGAGCTTCCGGAGTTTTCAAAATCCGCGCTTGAAGCGCTTCGGCAGCCCCTTGAGGACGGATTCGTTACAGTGACCCGCGCGGCTGCACGCGCGCAGTATCCTGCGGACTTCATGCTTATTGCCGCGATGAATCCATGTCCTTGCGGAAATTTCGGTTCAAGAGTCAATCAGTGTCGCTGTAACCGCTTCCAAATCGAACGTTACCGTAACAAGATCAGCGGACCGCTTCTTGACAGGATCGATCTTCATGTTGAGATGACCGAGGTCGCATACGAAGACCTGTCTTCGAAACAGGAGGGTGAAACCTCGGCGCAGATCAGGGAACGTGTCAACAGGACCCGTCAGCTGCAGCGCGAACGTTTTGCCGGCGAAGGGATCTTCTTTAATTCCCAGATGTCCGCAAAGATGATCAAAAAGTATTGCAAGCTGACTTCTGATGCCGAAAAACTGCTCGAGCTTTCGTTTACAAAGCTCAACCTTTCCGCAAGAGCATATAATCGAATTATCAAAGTCGCAAGAACGATTTCCGATATGGCGGGGGAGACCGATATCGGCAAAGCAAGCATCGCCGAAGCGCTGCAGTACCGTTCGCTCGACAGTAAGTATTGGGGAAACGTCTGAATGGAATACTCTTTGTCGGACAGGCTGAATATCTGGCTCAGCATCGCATTCGAAGGAGAAGCACGCGCCGCGAGGCTAGTTACGGAATACAATAACGGTCCGGAAGAATTCCTAGATTCCGTTCTCAAGGGTACGGCAGCCTTTCCGAACGCCGTTAACGAATCAAGGCTGAAACGCATACGCGACTGCGCGTCGGATTCGTACATCGATCAGTTCATTACGATTCTCGAAAAGGACGGCGTTTCCGCGATCACGATCGACGATCCCCGTTATCCGCCGCTCCTGCGCGAGATCGACGATCCTCCGTTCGTGCTTTATGCGCGCGGCAGCCGCATTGACAGCAA
>JAEEYN010000090.1 GCA_016288175.1 Bacillota bacterium
CGCTCCTCTGCTGCGGCGGCAAGCCGCAGGACGCCAACGCGCCGCAAAACGCCGGAACTGCGGAACCTGCCGGAACCGGAACGGCGGAGCCCGCAGGGGCAGAAACGGCGGAACCGACCGGGACCGAAACGGCGAAGCCGCTGGGAGCGCCGCTCACCTATGAGGAGGTCTATGATCCGTATACGGATTTCGACAGCCTTCGCGGAAGGACGTTTTCGCTGCGGATGATGGAGACCGAGGACGCGTACATCTTCAGCACCGGCCTGTATCTTTACTATTCCGACAAGGCGACGGGCGACAGCGACGTGCTCTGCCCGAAGCCGGAGTGCATGCACGACTATATCCGGCAGAACAAGACCTGCGCAGGCTTTATGAACGCCCAAAACTGCTACTCCTTCTGCTCCTATATGAGTCAGATCTATTACGTCCGGTATTACGGCGGAGAGCAGCTCTGCAGGATGAACTTTGATACGAGCGGCCGCGAGAACCTGTTCATGCTCGAATACGGCGACGATCCGGACCAACGCTACCGGTATTGCCCGGAGTATATAGCGGTCCACCGCGGCAAGCTTTACGGTTGGAGCAATCAGAACATCGTTGAGGTCGGCGAGCCGAAGTTTATGTGGAGCATCGTCTGCTGGGACCTTGAAACGCACGAATTCAGCGTTATTTACGAGGCAGAAGATGACGCCGGCTATCCGTGCCCGTTTTTCTTCGGAAAATACGTTTATTTCGTAAACACGAAATGGGAATACGCGGAGGCGGAGGACGGTTGGAATCTAAACTATACCGACGAAACGGTGAAGTGCTGGCGCTATGATACGGAGACAGGAACGGTCGAGACTATATTCGATCAGACGCTCGGAACCGCGGACTATGGGATCCAGCAGCGCACATTCTATGTCGCCGCGGAGGACAAGGTCTATATCGGAGGCATGAACGATGAGAACGGCACGGTCGCGGTTTATAACCTCGCAAACGGAGAGCTTGAGGAGGTCGTTTCGGTCGAGGCCGACGGCTGGATCATGCTCTTCCCGGATTATTTCGTCACCTGCTGCCGGAGTTACTACAAAGTCAAGGCGGACCCGGACTGCCCGATCGATATCGGCGTATGGGATTACGAAGGGAACGCGCTGTTCAGAGGGGAAGTACCGCTCGATATCGTTTTCAACGTCGATGAGAAGATCGACCACAGCTCCGTCAGTTACAATATGCCCATCTGGGACGGCGACGGCTTCATTATGCCGTACTTAGCCGACCTGGACGTCCAAACGGAGGATTACGAAGACGTGATGACCGAGCTGCAGATCCTTGTGCGCTATGAGGTCGTCGACGGAGAGCTTCGGGAAAAGCTGATCCTGGTCGATCACTGGCCGAGCTGATACGGAAAACGACGAAAATGACCGTTTTTCGCTCTTGACAATGCGAAGGCTTTGTGCTAAACTCCCGAAATATGGATCGGGCTTGTTGAGAAATGAGCTTCGTAAGCTTTCCAAACAGAGAGGGCGGAACGGCGCGAGCCGGGCTGAAAGCCGCCTTGGAGGCGCGGAGGGATACCGCCTCAACGGTTCTTTGAACAAAGCCCGGGCAGGAGTGCCATACAGCTCATATTGAGAGGCGGGGTCCTATTTGGGCGCCGCAATCAAGGTGGAACCGCGGTAACTTGCCGTCCTTGAAGAAATTCAGGGACGGCTTTTTGTATGGTGAAGACGCTTCGCTAATGAAGAAGCCTGAAAAGCCTTCCCCTCGAGGGGAAGGTGTCAGTTCACCGAAGTGAACTGACGGATGAGGTGGAAAAGGCTAACCAGAGTTCCACACCTCATCCACCGCAAGCGGTCCCCCTTCCCCTCAAGGGGAAGGCTTAAATAAATAATACTTTCCAAAAGGAGTTAATACTATGATAAACATCACTTTCCCCGACGGTTCAATCCGCCAATACGACGACGGCGTGAACGCTTACGCGATCGCCGAATCCATCAGCCCGCGCCTGCGCAAGGCGACGGTCTCCGCGGAGCTGGACGGCCATCTTTACGACGCCGCACTGCCCATCGAGGGCGACCATGAGCTGAAGCTTCTGACCTTTGCCGACGAGGGCGGCCGCTGGACCTACCGCCACACCGGTTCCCATATCCTCGCTCAGGCCGTGAAGCGCCTCTGGCCCGAGGTGAAGCTTGCCATCGGTCCCGCGATCGACAACGGCTTCTATTACGATTTCGATACCGAGATCCCCTTCACCCCCGAGGATTTTCCGAAGATCGAAGCGGAAATGAACAAGATCGTGAAGGAAAATCTGCCACTTGAAAGGTTCGAACTCCCCCGCGAGGAAGCGATCAAGTTCATGGCGGAGAAGGAAGAGCCCTATAAGGTGGAGCTTATCGAGGATCTGCCCGAGGACGCCGTTATCAGCTTCTATAAGCAGGGCGAATTCGTCGATCTCTGCGCCGGTCCCCATCTTGAAAGCACCGGCAAGTGCAAAAACATCAAGCTCATGAGCGTCGCCGGCGCATACTGGCGCGGCAGCGAAAAGAACAAGATGCTCAAGCGCATCTACGCCACCGCCTTCGAAAAGAAGCAGGACCTCGACGACTATATCCATATGCTCGAGGAAGCGAAGAAGCGCGACCACCGCAAGCTCGGCAAGGAGCTCGGCCTGTTCACCATCATGGAGGAGGGCCCCGGTTTCCCGTTCTTCCTCCCGAAGGGCATGGTTCTCAGGAACACGCTGATCGACTATTGGCGCGAGGTGCATAAGCGCTACGGCTATGTCGAGATCTCCACTCCGATGATGCTCAACCGCGGCCTCTGGGAGCGCAGCGGCCACTGGGGACATTATAAGAACAATATGTATACCACCGTCATCGACGAGACCGATTTCGCGATCAAGCCGATGAACTGCCCCGGCGGCATGCTCGTTTACCAGACCGAGCCGCGCAGCTACCGCGATCTGCCGCTCCGCATGGGCGAGCTCGGCCTTGTCCACCGCCATGAGCTTTCCGGCGCGCTGCACGGCCTCTTCCGCGTCCGCTGCTTCACCCAGGACGATGCGCATATCTTCATGACCTGGGAGCAGATGAAGGACGAGATCAAGGGCGTTGCAAGGCTGTTCGACGAGGTCTATTCGACCTTCGGCCTCAAGTACAATATCGAGCTTTCCACCATGCCGGAGGATCATATCGGCGACGTCAAAGATTGGGATTTCGCGACCGAAACGCTGAAGGAAGCCATCGAGGAGCTCGGCAAGGAGTTCGTCATCAACGAAGGCGACGGCGCGTTCTACGGCCCGAAGCTCGATTTCCATATCGCGGACTGCCTCGGCCGTACCTGGCAGTGCGGCACGATCCAGCTCGATATGCAGCTCCCCGAAAGGTTCGAGCTTGAATACACCGGCGCGGACGGCGAAAAGCACCGCCCCGTCATGATCCACCGCGTCGTTTTCGGCTCCATCGAGCGCTTCATCGGCGTGATCACCGAGCATTTCGCCGGCGCGTTCCCGACCTGGCTTGCGCCCGTGCAGGTGAAGGTCCTCGCCATGACCGACCGCACCCATGACGCCGTGAACGAGATCGCCGCGAAGCTCGACGCCGCCGGCATGCGCGTCGAGACCGACCTCAGGAACGAGAAGATCGGCTTCAAGATCCGCGAAGCGCAGCTCCAGAAGATCCCCTATATGCTGATCATCGGCGATAAAGAGGTCGAAAACGGCGTCGTCGCGGTCCGTTCCCGTAAGGGCGGCGATCTCGGCACCATGCCGCTCGATGAATTCATCGCGAAGGTGAACGAGGAGATCAAAACCAAGGCAATGGACTGAGTTCCGGCCGATTTAAACGATTCCGGAAGGGATCCCGCGCGGGGTCCCTTCCTTTTTGCTGTTCCGAAAGCAGCCGAATCCCCCGAAACAGTGCGGGGATTTGTCTGCTTTCCATTATTTATTTGTAGACATATAATAAAAAGCCTGCTATAATAACTATGTATGCTTTAAAATCGGCAACTTTACCCATGCGGGCGGCAGCTTTACCCATGCGGGCGGCAGCTTTACCCATGCGGGCGGCAGCTTTACCCATGCGGGCGGCAGCAATACCCATACATGCGGGCGAACGAAGGCATACGGATAATAATGAAAAGATCGGGAAGGGATTATGAGCAAACCACGGCAAAGGTTTCTGATACTGTCGATCATCGCGCTGGTGCTGGTGTCCGCATTCTTTTTCGGCTACATCATCCACCGCAGGCATGTGAAACGCAATTCGGCGCCGGTCATTATGTGCGCCTCCGATGAGCTGCGGATCAGCGTCACCGCGCCGAAGGAGGATCTCCTCATCGGCGTGACGGCAATGGACGCGGAGGACGGCGACCTGACTTCAAAGATCGTTATCGAGAGCATTTCCCAGTTCACGGAACCGGGCAAATGCACCATCACCTACGCCGTTTTCGATTCCGGCAACAAGGTCTCCACTGTCTCGAGAACGCTCTACTATACCGACTACCATTCGCCGAGGTTCAAGCTCAGGACCGACCTGACCTATCCTGTCGGCACGACGGTCAAGCCCCTCGCTTCGATCGAGGCGGAGGACTGCATCGACGGCAGTCTCACGAACAGGATCTCGATGACCGTTGTCGATGAAGGCGAGATGAGCTCGATGGATTCCAAGGAGGTCGAATTCCGCGTTATCAACAGCCGCGGCGACGTTGCCGTTTTCCGCGCGAACATCGTCGTTCAGGAGAGGACCTCGCCGAACACTCCGGAGATCAAACTCGGCCTTCCCGAGGACGGCCCGAACGATTATCAATATCTCGTTTACATCCGCGAGGGCGAAGAGTTCGACCCGATGGAGTATGTCAAGCTGATCCGCCTGATGAACAGCGATTACACCGCGGAGGAATTCACGGCGCAATTCGGCGCGGAGAACCTGTCCTGCAGCTTCGATCCCGAAAAGGACAGCCTGAAGGTCGGCACCAACGCGATCGTGTTCTACTGCGAGCACGAAGGACATATCGGCAGCACGACGCTTTACGTTATCGTCGAAGCCTGATCCCAATAACCGAACGAAAGGAATAAGCTTCATGCCAGAGTTTAAACCTAACGATAATACGCAAACCGAAAGGAAGGCTCGGACCAGCGTTGAAACGATACTGCTTCAGCTGCTGAAGAACTGGTGGGTGCTGCTTATCGGCACTCTTATCGCCGCTATGTTCATCTACGTTTTCGTGACGGAGAATTATAAGGAGAAATACGCTTCGACGGCGACCTTCGTCGTTACGGGAAAAGGCTCCGTTTCCGGAACGAAGCTTTCCGATATCGACACCGCGAAGAACATGGCGCAGGCGTTCGCTTATGTTCTCGACAGCGACATCCTGATGCAGGAGGTCAAGGACAGGGTCGGCATCAAGACCTTCAACGGAACCGTTAAAACGGCCCAGGTCAAGGAAACGAACATCATCACTCTCACGGTGACCTCCGATTCGCCTGAACTTTCGTTCTCCGTCATCAACGCGATCATCGAAAGCCATCATTTCGTGACCGATAAAATGATGCAGAACGCAACGATGTATGTTCTCATGCAGCCGACGGTGCCGAAATCGCCCGTTTCTCCGATCAACAGGCGCAACCGCGTTTTTGTCTATTCCGCAGCCGCGTTCCTGCTGCTTGCCGCAGCGATCGTCGTAAAGACGATCTTCTCGAAAAAGATCTATAACGAAAAGGATTTCGAAAACAAGGTCGGCGAGCTCGAAAGGCTCGCTTCCATCGAACGCGAAAAGAAGCGCCGCAGGAGCCTCAAAGCGATCCTGCACGGAAGAAAGATCGGCCATTCCGAAAGCCTGCTCATCAGCAACCCGACAACGAGCTTCGGTTTCACGGAAACCTGCAGGCTGCTGCAGACAAGGGTGCAGCACCTGATGAAGAACAGTGATTACCAGACGCTGATGGTCTCGAGCGTCGACGCGGACGAAGGCCGCTCGACCGTTGCAGCGAACCTCGCGCTCTCCTTTGCGCGCGAGAACCGCAGTGTGCTTTTGATCGAGGCCGATATGGGCGAGCCCTCCCTTGCGAAGATCCTCGGCTGCAGGGATAAGCTCAATATTTCGATCGATGAATACATCTTCGGCGGAATGAGCGGCGAGGAGCTGCCGACGCCCGACGGCGCGCGCAACCTGAGCCTTCTTATCTGCCGCGACAAGGTCAAGGACCCGATGAGCATACTCGGCTCGCACGAGATGCAGCGGTTCATGTCCGAAGCGCGCAGGTATTTCGACTTCATTATCGTCGACACCCCGCCCGTCGCTTCCTCGAACGCGGCGGAATACCTTGCCGAGCTCTGCGACGCGGCGATCATGGTCGTCCGCCAGGGCTTCGCAACGGCGCAGCGCATCAGCACCGCTCTCAGCACGCTGAACGAGAACACCGATGTTCTCGGTTACGTGCTGAACGATATGTGCTATATCTCCTTCTTCGATTCCAACAACGATTCCGGCGTTTCGCCCTATGGCAGCTACGGCAAGAATCAGCGAAATTCCTACGGTAAATACGGCAAATACGGCAAGTACGGCAGCTACGGCGGCTATGCGGCGGAGCTCCGCCCGGACGAAGCGCAGGCTCCCTCCGAAGCCCCGACTGTCCGCGAAGGCGCGGCGAGGGATCAGGAAGAGCCCGCGTATCTGCGCGTCGGGAAAGCGGATGAAGAAAAGGAGATCGACCTCGGTCAGCTCTTCATCGGCACGGCCAAGGCATTCCTGCGGATCATCTGGCTGCCGATCATCCTCGCGATCGCGCTGTCGCTCGCTTTCTGCCTGAAGGAAAAGAGAAGCTACAGGCCGAAATACAAGGCGACCGCAACATTCACGATCAGCGCCGTCGGCGCATCGGGCGACACCGTTCAGGATTATTCCAAGAAGATCGCGCAGAAATATTCCAAGGTTTTCCCGCATATCCTGACGAGCGGCATCCTCAGCAACATGATCTGCGAGGATCTGAAAGTCAAGAGCCTTCCCGCAACGCTCTCCGCCCATGTCGAAGGCGAAACGACGCTCTTCACCCTCCAGACCGTTTCGAGTAAGAGGGAATCGGCGATCGCGGTGCTCAATTCCGCGATCAAGAACTGCCCGAAGGTCAGCAGCTTCGTTCTCGGCAACACGAACATGGAACTGCTGCGCGACCCGGTCGCACCGACAAAGCCGATCAATTCGCCCAACTATAAAAAGCAGATCATGCTCGGCTCCGGCATTGCGCTGATCGTCGGTCTCGCCGTCGCGGTCGTCCTCAACATGACCCGCAAGACCGTCAGCGGCACCGAAGAGCTCCGCAAGATCCTGAACCTCCGCTGCATCGGCACGGTGCCCTTCGACAAGAGCGGCAAGGACGAAAAGAGCGAAAGGATCGTCAATATCCTCGACAACAAGGCTTCGTCGGATTTCAGCGAATCCATCAACCTGATCCGCAAGCGCCTGCAGAAGACGGCGGAGGAACACGACGAAAAGGTCATCCTCTTCGCCGGTTCCGTTCCGGGCGAAGGCAAATCGACCATCGCGCTCAATACGGCATTCGCGCTTGCGAACGCGGGGAAGAGGGTCGTGTTCATCGACTGCGATATCCGCAAGCCCTCCACCATCAGCTCCTTTGACGGCGTCCGCGACAACGGCCTTGTCGAATATCTGACGGGCAACGCGGAGGCCGATGAGATCGTTTCGAAGCTCGGCGACAATATCTACGTTATCCGCGGCTCGACGAAGAACTTCAACGCTCCGGAGCTGCTGCGCTCCGACAGGATGCGCGACCTCGTCGCCGAGATGCGGCAGAGCGCGGACTTCGTGCTCATCGATACTCCGCCGAGCGCGATCCTTGCCGACGCGCAGATCATCGCGGAATATGTCGATACCGTCGTTTACGTCGTTTGCGCGGATTACACGATGCGCTCGAGCCTCATCAACGGCGTCAACAACCTCACGAACACCGGCGTCCGCTTCATGGGCTATGTCATCAATAACGCAGGCGTTTCGGAGACCGGCCACAGCTACAGCAAGCATTCCAAGTACGCCAAGTACGGCAAGTACAGCAGCTACGGCAAGTACGGTCGCTACGGCGGCTACGGCAAGTACGGGCGCTATGGCGGCTACGGCAAATACGGCCGCTACGGCGGCTACGGCAAATACGGCAAGTACGGCAAATACGGCAAATACGGCCGAGACGATACGGAAAGCCGGAAAGAATAAAAACGGGGGCATATTTCGCGGGGAAGAGAGGATCGGACCGTGCGGGATATGCCCGCTTCGATAATGGGATAATAAAAAGAGCTAAATCGGAAAGGAGCAGAATTATGCCGGATTATCGCGAGGAATACAAAAACTGGCTGGAAGCCCCGTGCCTTTCGGAAGAGGAAAGGACGGAGCTCGCAGCGATCGAAAACGATGAAAAACAGCAGGAGGACCGCTTTTATACGGAGCTCGAATTCGGCACCGCCGGCCTCCGCGGCGTGCTCGGAATGGGCACTAACCGCATGAACACCTACGTTGTCCGCAGGGCGACGGCGGGACTTGCCGATTATCTTTTGAATCTTACCGGCGAGGAGGAAGGCGCGGCCGCGCACGGCGTTGCGATCGCCTATGACTCCCGCCGCTGCTCCGCCCTCTTCGCGGAGGTCTCCGCCCGTACGCTCGCCGCGTACGGCATCAAGAGCTTCCTTTATTCGACCCTCCACAGCGTTCCGCAGCTTTCCTTTACGGTGCGCGAGCTCGGCTGCATCGCCGGCATCGTAATCACCGCCAGCCATAACCCGCCGGAATACAACGGCTACAAGGTCTATTGGTCCCACGGCGGGCAGTGCGGCCCCGCGCAGGCGGATGAGATCCTTGCGAGCATCCGGAACTTCGGCTATTTCGATACGAAGATAATGGACTTCGAAGAAGCGAAGGCAAAGGGCCTCATCACGATGATCGGCGAGGACGTCGACGAGATCTACTATAAAAAGACGATGAGCGTCATGCTCAACCCGGAGCTCGTGCGCGCGGAAGCGGCGAAAATGAGCGAGGGCATCGTCTATTCGCCCCTCCACGGCAGCGGCCGCGTGCCCGTAACGGCTATCCTCGACCGCATCGGCATCAAAAACCTTTATGTCGTTCCCGAGCAGGAGGAGCCCGACGGCGATTTCCCGACCGTCAAAGCGCCGAATCCGGAGGACCCGAACGCCTTCAAGCTCGCGATGGAGCTCGGCAAAAAGGTCAACGCCGGCCTGCTTTTCGCGACCGACCCCGACAGCGACCGCCTCGGCGTCGCCGTGCGTAAAAAGAACGGCGAATACCGCGTTCTTACCGGCAACCAGATCGGCAGCATCCTCATTTATTACATCCTTTCCGAACTCAAGGCGCAGGGCAGGCTGCCGGAGGACGGCTTCGTCGTCAAATCCCTCGTCAGCACCAGCCTTGCGGACGTCATCTGCCGCAGCTTCAATATCGAGATCCGCCACGTGCTGACCGGCTTCCGCTTCATCGCGGAGCAGATCGACCTTGCGGAAACGACGGGGAAGGGCAGATTCCTCTTCGGCTTCGAGGAAAGCTACGGTTTCCTTTCGGGCGGCTTCGCGCACGACAAGGACGCCGTGCTCGCCGCGATGCTTGTTGTTGAAGCGGCGATCGTCTATGCCTCCCGCGGCAAGGGCCTGATCGACGTTCTTGAAGAGATCTACGAAAAATTCGGCTATTTCATTGAAAAAACGAAGTCCTATACCCTCACGGGCAAGGAGGGCATCGAAAAGATCGCAAGCGCGATGGCGGCCCTCCGCGCGGAACCGCCGACCGCTTTCGGCGAAGCAGAGCCCATCCTCGTGCGTGAGGATTTTTCGAAAAACGAAAAAATCGACTGCGTGAGCGGCGAAGCGGGCGTGATCGGCCTTCCGAAATCGAACGTGCTGCGCTATTTCCTGCCGGATGACGCATGGGTCGTCGTACGCCCGAGCGGCACGGAGCCGAAGCTGAAGCTCTATGTCGGCGCAAAGGCGGGGGACGAAGCGGCGGCGACCGAAAGGATGAACGCCATTATGGCGGCGGGCGACGCGATCGTCTCCGCGCTGCTGAAATAAAGCCGCAAA
>JAEEYN010000091.1 GCA_016288175.1 Bacillota bacterium
GTCGCCGGTGTTGACGCGGCGGAGAGGATCCTTAACTACAGACTTACGAAGATAGCCCTCGCCGTAGCCGCGGCGTACGCCTTCGTTGACAGCCGCATTAAGATCTCCGGTGATATGAACATCCTGACCGATCTTCAAAAAGACACAGCAGACGCCTGTATCCTGGCAGATCGGGACGGTGTTCTTTTCGGCAATGCCGTAGTTTTCGATGATCTTATCGAGGATGCCCTGCGCTGTGCCCCAGGTCTCATCCTGCTTTGCCTTTTCGATGCGTGCTTTGATATCCGAAGGCAGAACACAGTTCGCCTCGATGCAGAGCTTTGCGATCGTTTCGGTGATCAGATTTGCGTTGATCTCTTTCATTTTCGATTCCTCTTATTCTCTTTCAATGACCTCGCGTATATGGTCGATGACTCTGCCGTCGCGGTAGATGACGTCCGCGACGACTCTGTCGCCTATAATGGGCTTTTCGGGAACGCCGCTTGTTTTTTCGGCAAGAGCTTTCAGATCGTGAATATCGATAACGTTGATTTTCGCGTCAATAAGCCTCTGGCGGAGTTCCGCCTGCCTCGGATTTACCGCAACACCTTTTTGAGTAACGAGCACGTCGATCGTTCTTCCGGGAGTGGAAACGCAGGTTACCCTGTCAGTTACGATGGGCAACCTTGCTCTCGAAAGCGGAGCAATGATCATTGCAAGCTTCGCACCTGCAGCAGTATCGCTGTGGCCGCCGCTGCCGCCCATGATCCTGCCGTTCGAATCGGTGTGGACATTGACGTTGAAATCGGTATCGATCTGCGTTGCGCCGAGAATAACGACGTCGAGGCTGTCGACAACAGCTGATCTTGCGCTGAGTGATGCATAATGCGTTGCGCTGATCTCGCAGTGTTTCGGGTTGCTGCGGATCGACTCAACGGCTTTGAGATCGAAGCACTGAACGTCCATAAGCGAATCGAAGCAGCCTTCGTTCAGCATATCAACCATGTATCCGGTGATGCCGCCGAGGCCGAAGCTGCCGCGGATCTGCTCTTTCAGCATAACGTCCTTCAGGAATTTTGCCGCGGCAAGCGATGCGCCGCCAGCGCCGGTCTGGAAGGAGAATCCTTCTTTCAGAAGTCCACTTGCTTTGATAACGTCCACAGCGGTCATAGCCATTGAAAGGCCGACGGGATCGCGGGTGATCTTCGTCGTGCCGGAAACAATGCCACGGGGATCGCCGATGGAATCGACAACGACGACGGAATCGACGTCCGTTTCGGGTATAGACCAATCGGCAAGAGGATAAGGATGCAGTTCATCGGTGATAACAATGGTGTATTCCGCGAACCTCGCATCCGGCATCGCATATCCGAGCGAACCGCATGCGGATTTGCCGATTTTACCGGTACAGTTGCCCATACAGTCGCTTGCAGGGGCGGCAATAAAGGCGACGTCGATCGGCGTTTGATAGCTCTCGATCGCATACGGACGGCCGCCGTGGGTGCGGAACTGAACGGGATTCTGCATATTGCCTGCGGAGATAAAGCGTCCGAGCTCAGCGGACATATAGTTCGTCATGATCGTTGTCACGACGCCGTTCTTGATATGCTCTTTCAAAGGACGGTGTGCGTCAAAGAGCGAGCTTGCGTTGACGGTCAGATCTTTAATGCCGAGTTCCGCGATCGCTTCCATGACCATGTTGAGAACATAATCGCCGTTGCGCAGATGATGGTGGAAGGAAATCGTCATTCCGTCCTTCAGGCCGCTGTCTATGACTGCCTGTTTGATCGAATTCACAAGCTTATTCATTCATCAATACCTCCGATCCCGAGCTGCTTTGCGATTTCAAGCGTTTGCCTTGCGCGCTCAACGATCGGTTTATCGATCATCTTGCCGCGGAGAGAAACAGCGCCCTTCCCCTGCTCCTTTCCGATTCGGATCGCCTCGAAAACCAGCTTCGCGTATTCGATATCCTTCATGGACGGGCTGAACACGCGATTAATAACTTTAACATGCCGCGGAGCAATCGCCGATTTTCCGGAGAAGCCGAGACTCTTTGCGTATTCCGCATCGATCTCGATGCCCTCGTCGTCGTTTACATCGGTAAAAGGCGTATCGTAAACGTCGATTCCTGCGGCACGGGCGGCACAGACAAGGCGGGTTCTTGCGTAGTTTATCTCATTGCCCTGCTTTGTGCGCTTGCAGCGAAGGTCCGCCGTAAGGTCCTCTCCGCCGAGGAACAGCGCAGTTACACGAGGGCTTGCAGTTGCGATGTTGAATGCATTTTCAACGCCGAGCGCGGTCTCGATAAGCGGTATCAGTTTTACGGTGCCGACAGGGATGCCGCAGCGCTCCTCGACCTTTGTGATATAAGCGTCGACGGTTTTGATATCCTCGGCGCAGCTCGCCTTCGGTGGCATAATAAGGTCGGGGCGGAGCGGAATGATCGCATCGAGATCGTCATGCCAATAGTTTGTATCGATGGAGTTGATTCGAACTGTGATCTCAACGCCGGCAAAGCCCATTCTCTGCATCGCGCTGCGAACAAGCAAACGAGCTGAGTCTTTTTCATCCGGCGATACGGCATCCTCAAGATCGAGGATAATGCTGTCAGCTCCGAGAGCATCGCCGTTTATGATCATGTTCGGCGTGTTTCCCGGCAAAAAAAGCATACTTCTGCGCATTTTTTCTCCTTTTGCAGCCCGTTCATCCGTCGGTTCAGGCTGCAGTTTCTTGTTTTGCATACATAACTATTATAAACCGAATCACTGACTGTTTCAATAGCGGATTTCATATAAACAGTCATGTCCATAATAAACGATCCGTATGTCCGATCCCGGCTGTAAAAAGAAAAAGCTTTTTGATCATTCAAAAAGCTTCTGCAGATAATTTATTTTGGCCTTTTCTTTATGTTTCTGGTGCAATATTGACGACGACGATTTCAGGAGGATTGAAAACCCTCGGAATCCCTTTTGATCCCGCAAGCCCCGTTGTAAGAACGACATTCGCCTTCTTGCCGACGAAGAATCCTTTTGTATAAGGCGGATATTTCCCAACATACGGCGCGAACAAGCCTTTATCGATTATCGGTATTCGGATGACGCCGCCATGATAGTGCCCGGATAGTACAAGATCGACCGGAGACCTGTTGCGGTAATTCCAGTCAAGCCAGTTCAGCGGAATATGGCATATCAGTACTTTAAATCTGTCGGTATTCTCGAAATCATCGAAGAAACGGAAATCATCGGCCTGTTTATCGGGATCGGACGTGCTCATCTGAGGAGTGCGGTAATATCCGCTGTAGCCGCCTATTCTTATCGGAGTTCCGTTGACGGAAATGTCAAGATACCGCCGATCCAAAACGACCGCCCCGGCTTTCGATAAATCAGATAAAAGAGAATCACCGTGCGTTGAAAGATAGTCGTTCTCGTGGTTTCCAAGTCCGAAATAAACAGGTGCGATCCCTGAAGCAGCGGAAATCAGGCTTAACATCCGCTCAACTTCTTCTTCATCGGCATCAGAATTTATGATATCTCCGGCAAATGCGATCAGGTCCGGCTCTTCCCCTGCTATTTTTCGCAGCAGACGGGCGTTGCCTTTTCCGAATTCGCGACTGTGTAGATCGGAAATGAAAGCGATTCTGATTCTGTTTGATGTTCTTTGATCGCGGATTTCATATCTGCTGACAGTCAGTGCGAAATTCGAATACAGCAGTTCGGCGGATGAAAGCAGTATCAGCGATACCAGAATTATGCATATTATCCAAAGCGCTTTGTGCTTGTTTTTGCCTTCCTTGCTCATTCGAGTTCTTTGAGAAACGGCTGAACCTTATCCTTTTCGGAAAGCAGCGTCGGAACACCGTCTATCAGCGGCCAATCGATCCCGATATCCGGATCGTTCCACCGCACGCCCCATTCGTCGTTGGAATGGTAGAAGTCCGTGACTTTATAGCAGAATTCCGCCGTCTCGCTCAAAACGTAAAATCCGTGCGCAAATCCTTCGGGAACATAAAACTGTTTTTTGTTTTCCGTAGAGAGTATCTCTCCGTGCCATTTGCCGTAAGTTGCAGAACCTTCGCGCAAATCGACGGCAACATCGAAAACTTCTCCAACAACAACGCGAACAAGCTTGCCCTGCGGGAACGCTTTTTGGTAGTGCAGTCCGCGAAGAACACCTCGGCGAGACATGGATTGATTGTCCTGAACGAATACCATGTCAAGTCCCGCTTCGGTCATGTCGTTTTGATTATATGTTTCCATGAACCAGCCGCGATCATCGCCGAATACAGTCGGTTCGATAACAAACAGACCTTCGATATCGCAGGGTGTGACTTTGATCTTACTCATGATTCCGTTTCTCCGATTTCTTTCAAGTATCTTTCAAGCGCATCCCGCCAGTCCGGCAGACGTTCGAAACCTTGTTCGGTCAGCTTTTCTTTGCTGAGTCTGCTGTTAAACGGGCGTTTTGCTTTGCTGAGGCCGTATTCCGCAGTAGTTACAGGTATGATATTCGTATGCGATCCTGCCATACGCATAATTTCGTAGGCAAAATCATACCAACTGATGAAACCGCCTTCGTTCGTTGCGTGGTAATAACCGTAGCGTTCGGTCCGACTCATATCAACAAGAAGACGCGCAAGGTCTTTTGTATAAGTTGGAGTACCGATCTGGTCGTTGACAACACGAAGTTCGTGATGAGTATTACCAAGCCGGAGCATTGTTCTGACAAAATTCCTGCCATTCAAGCCGAACACCCACGCAATACGGACAATAAAAAACTTTTCAAGTGTCTTTGCGACGGAAAGCTCTCCCGCCAGCTTCGATTCACCATAGAAATTCAGTGGTGAATATTCATTGCAATCGGGTTCCCAAGGCTCGGTGCCGCTTCCGTCGAACACATAATCGGTGCTGATATATATCAGCTTGCAGTCGCTCAATTTGCAGGCATTTGCGATATTTTCGGTCCCTGCAGCATTTATGCGCCAAACCTTTTCGCGGTTTTCCGGCTCCTCTGCGGCGTCTACAGCAGTCCATGCAGCGCAGTGAATAACAACATCCGGCTTCAAATTCGCAACTGTTTCGTTCACTGCGTCTGCATCGGTGATATCGAGCCTGACATACGACTTGCAGACATCAGTTTCGGGTATTATATCGCACCCGATGACAGTGTCATCCGTGTTCTGAAGCCTTTTAACCAGGTCATATCCGAGTTGTCCGCAAACACCGGTAATTAGGTATTTCATACTGTTCTCCGATCATCTGTTTCCGTACATCTTTTCGTAGTAGTTTTTGTATTCGCCGCTGATTATCGTCTCCCACCATTCACGGTGAGAAAGATACCATTCAATTGTCTTATCAAGGCCGTCGGCAAACTTCGTTTCGGGCAGCCAGCCGAGTTCACGGTGGATCTTTGAAGGATCGATGGCATATCGCATATCGTGGCCTTTTCGATCCGTAACAAAAGTGATCATGCTTTCGGGTTTGCCAAGCTTTTTGCAAATCAGTTTGACGATATCGATATTGCGCATCTCGTTATGACCGCCGATATTATAGACTTCACCCACAGTTCCTTTGCGAAGGATCAGGTCTATTGCGCGGCAATGATCCTCAACATACAACCAATCCCGGACATTTTCACCTTTCCCGTATACGGGAAGCGGCTTATCTTTAAGCGCATTTGCGATAATCAGCGGTATCAGTTTTTCCGGGAAATGATAAGGACCGTAGTTGTTGGAGCATCGTGAGATCGTTGCGGGAAGGCCAAAAGTCCGGTGGTATGCGGAAACCAGCAAATCAGCAGCTGCTTTCGACGCCGAATAAGGACTGCTCGTGTGAATAGGTGTCTCCTCGGTAAAGAAAAGGTCGGGTCTGTCAAGAGGCAGATCACCGTAGACCTCATCTGTTGAAACCTGATGGTAACGCTTCGTACCGTATTTGCGGCAGGCATCCATCATGACCTGAGTGCCGAGAATATTGGTCTTCAAGAAAACCTCCGGCGCTTCGATGGAACGGTCAACATGGGACTCTGCAGCGAAATTCACAACAGCGTCAGGCTGTTCTTTTTCAAAAATTTCATAAATTGCCTGACGGTCGCAGATATCGACCTTGTAAAACGCGAAATTCGGGTTCTTCAGAGCTTCATCAAGCGTAGAAAGATTTCCTGCATATGTAAGCGCATCCAGACAGACGATTCTGTCTTTCGGATGGTTTTCAAGTTCAAAATAGATGAAATTTGCGCCGATAAAGCCTGCGCCGCCGGTAACGATAATGGTCATTACTGTTTTATCCTCTGATCTTTCCTTCCGCCACAAGCCGCAGATGCGTCCCATAAGGCGATTTTCCGTATGTTTCCGCAGCTTTTAACAGTTCTTCTTCTGTCGTCCAGCCATTGCGGAATGCAATCTCTTCCGGAGCTGAGATCTCGATCCCCTGCCTGTTCTGAACAACACGAATGAATTCGGTTGCGTTTGCAAGAGATTCCATGGTTCCTGTATCGAGCCAGGCAAAACCGCGGCCGAGCAGCTGAACATCGAGCAAGCCGTCGTTCAGATACATCTCGTTGAGGGTCGTGATCTCCAGTTCCCCTCTTGCCGAAGGTCTGACTTCAGCTGCACGCTCGCTTACACCATGCGGATAAAAATACAGGCCGGTAACCGCGTAACTGCTCTTCGGGAGCTTCGGTTTTTCTTCGATTGAAACAGCTTTTCCGGACTCATCGAACTCCACGACGCCGAAACGTTCCGGATCGTTTACATAATAACCGAATACAGTTGCTCTTTCATTTTGTTCCGCATTTGCAGCAGCGGCGCGCAGAATCTTGCCGAAGCCGTTTCCGTAGAAAATGTTGTCGCCAAGCACCATTGCGCATGCGTCGTTCCCGATAAACTCGCGCCCGATAAGAAAAGCCTGCGCAAGTCCGTCGGGGCTCGGCTGTTCTTCATAGCTCAGGTTTACGCCGAAAGCTCTCCCGTCGCCGAGCAAGCGCTTGAAGTTCGGAAGATCGGTCGGCGTGGAGATGATCAAAATATCCCTTATCCCGGCAAGCATCAATGTTGACAGCGGATAAAAGATCATAGGTTTATCGTACACAGGAAGCAATTGCTTCGATGTGACGAGTGTCAGCGGATAAAGCCGCGTTCCGGCGCCGCCGGCAAGGATGATGCCTTTCATTTCAATACCTCATGTTGGCTGAAGGGATGCTATCGTACGTCCAAACGACCGTTGTTTTGCAAGCGCGGTTTTTCGGTCTCAGCGAATCCGTCTCGCGGGAACTCCTCCCCATACAGAATTCGGAGGGAGATCCTTTACAACAACTGCGTTAGCTCCGATCGTTACATTATCGGCGATCGTGATCGGACCGAGAACTTTCGCACCGCAAGTTATCGTAACATTATTGCCGATCACCGGTGGTGTTGTATTGTCCTTATAGCCGATCGACACCTGCTGATTTATCCAGCAATTCTCTCCGATTGATTCAGCTGCGATATATGTGCTGAAGCCGTGTTGGATGAACAGGCCTCCTCCGATCTTACCGGTCATTATGTACAGTGAATCGAGCGGCGGAAATAGAAGATTTACCCATCCTCTGTATAGGCGTTTTTTCAGTCTGAAGATATAGAGCGACCGGAAAGCTTTGTCAGACGACAGGAGTTTCGAGAGGATCTGTTTATCCGTTCCCTTCATATTCAGAACAGATTTCCACCGCGCAAGATCCTTTTCAAACAGTTCATCTTTCCACGGGATCCCAGGAATGATCAGTGCGAACTTTATCTTGTTTTTAAGTTTTCTAAGCATTTATTTTCCTCCGATGCTGAAAGCAGCATTTCAATTCAATTCGAAGTTCTTGGCACTTATTTTGTTTTTGCCTTATTCTTGTTTCGCAGTTCGCGTTGATACTCCCTGTAATCCTTGTGGATATCGTTAATAATCGATCCCAAAGAATGTTCATGCCCGTATCTTTCTTCCTCAGGCGGCGGAGTCATGTAGTCGCCGTATTCTGTTGTCAAAACATTATCGTACCCGGAAGGTATGCAAAACATTTTGCCCTCAAAAACATGTTTTTCGGTAACAAGAATATCGGAGTATTTATAGGTTTTTTTACTTTCCTGCAACGGGCATACCAAACCGTTTTCCGCAGGATCTTCGACGTATTTTTTCAGGATCTTCTTAACCATCATCCGTCTGATTCTGCATGGGATAATGTTGATCAAACGTTGTTTTTTACTGCAGGTCTTACTGTTGATCATAGAATCGAACTCTTTTGAAAGCAGCGACTCGGCAAAACTGATGCGGTTCTCGTTCTTCTTTCGCTTGTTCTCATCCGGATCAGCAAAGATCAACGGGAAAATATCTATGCACATTCCCCAATGGATGTCGAAGTCGTAGTACGCTGCAGGCATGTTCGTCGTTCCATTAACGCGCACCTGAGTCCAAATGAGCGGAAACTTGCGTTCAGTCCAAATATTCTGTGCGAAGTACTTTTCCGAGAATTCTTCCTTTAACACAGAAATCAGACGCTTATAGTCATTCCAGGGTACAGCGATATCTATATCATCATCCCACGGAATATATCCGTTGTGCCGTATCGCCCCAAGCAGCGTACCATAATGAAGGACATATTTTATGTTATGTTTTTCACATATAGATGTGATATCTTCCAATATACCCAATCTATATAACTGAAGCTCTCTGAGTTCCATACTTTCTCCTCGGCCTGCCCTGTTCTATGCATCGCTGCATTTCTTGCTCTTACGCACGGGAATTGTTTAAGAAGCCGATGTAATCGATCTCATCCAGGTATCTTTTGCCGGTTCTTTCAACAACTTCAAGGATCTTCCCGTTATACGGGTTTTCATTGTAACAGCTGACAACTCCGCTTGATGCAATATCATTGTTTGCATTATGCAGAATCACAAGTTTTTTCGCATTCCATCGGTCGAATTCCTTTACTTTCTCGATGTCTCCTTCACCGTTGAAATGCCATATAAAGTAAAGGTTGTTATAATCAACTCTCAGAGAACGCTCTTTCCATTTTGAATGCGCCTCTTCAAATGTTTTGTAGTGCATAAAATTCAGCACGATCGGAATATGACGGTCATCCGTTGGGATTATCGTACCGACCGGATACTTCTTTGAACTATCCGGCGTCTCGGTAATCTCACAAGACAAATAGTACTTCAGATTTTGTGCAAACTCAAGAAAATGATCATTTGATATCCAAAGATTGATCGTCGGGGAGCGGAATTGTTCACCGAGATCATGATAAATCACTCCCCCGACACAGTCATTTGTAATCAGGCAGAAATCATGATTACCGTTCATCTTTTTAAGCTTTTTAAGCCAATGCTCCCTTTTGCATTTTCTCAGTAAATTCTTCAGCCGTGTAAACACGTTGACGACCATGTTGGCACCTCTGCTTTCAATTACTTCTTGAGTTTGTATTGCTCTGCACCTTTTTCGCCGGAACGCCAACATAAGTGCAGCCCGGATCTTCTATCGAGCGGTTGACAACAGCATTAGCTCCGATTTTTGTATTGCCTGCAATTGATACCTCGCCGATGATCACCGCACCGTATCCAAGCTCGACATTGTCTCCGAGCACAGGGTTTTTATCTGTTTTTCCGTTGTTGCCAATACAGTTTGCTCCCCTAAGCACGCAGTGTTCACCTGCTTTTACAGATGGATTAACGATTATACTGCCGCTGTGCCAGATCTCCAAACCTTTCCCGAAACAGTTCGGGCCGATTTCTATTCCCAGTTTGTTTCCGA
>JAEEYN010000092.1 GCA_016288175.1 Bacillota bacterium
ATGAACCCGAGCACAACCAGGAAAAGATGACCGCCCTGGCTAGGCATTTTATCTTTGGAAGAAGCTGCCGGAGCAGGCGTTGAAGCAGCAGGCTGAGCCCTGTATTGAGGCTGCTGAATGGGCTGTTGAGGCTGAGACTTATGCTGCTGCGCATAATTCTGCACCGGAGCAGTGTATTGCGGCTTTGGAGCGGAAGGCTGGGCGGGCTGATCTTGCAGACCGAGCAGTTAGCATATGGAGCAGAAGTAAGCAATGATCCGATCAAGCTTGACGGGAGTGCTTTTTTAAAGTATACTTTAAAAGCAAACAAGAATTCAATGAAAGGAGAAAAGCAATGAAATACATCTGCAATGTATGCGGTTGGGTCTATGATGAAGAAGAGACCGGCGTTAAGTGGGAAGAGCTTCCCGAAGATTTCGCCTGCGAGCTTTGCGGCGTCGGCAAGGAAGATTTCAGCCCGGCAGAAGAGTGATCATCAAAACAGCGAAGGGAAGAGCAGCAATGCCCTTCCCTTTTCTTTTGCTGTATTTGATTACATGGGTTATTCCGTTCTCAGCGCCGTAACGGGATCCTTCCTTGCGGCGATCCCCGCGGGGATCAGGCCGGAGATCAGGGTCAGCATCATGCTGATCAGAACAAGGATCACAGCTGCACGGACGGGCAGCACAGCGGAAAGCGTTTCGATTCCGGTCAGCTTATGCAGGATCAGGTTAAGCGGTATGCACAGCAGCACGGTCACGCCGATGCCTATTATGCCGGCAAAGAAGCCGATGATGAGCGTTTCGGCATTGAATACGGATCTGATATTGCGCTTCGATGCGCCGATCGAGCGGAGAATGCCGATCTCCTTCGTGCGTTCGAGAACGGAGATATAAGTGATAATTCCGATCATGATCGAGGAAACGATAAGCGAGATCGTAACAAATGCGATCAGACCGTAGGTCACGGCATCGATGATCGTTGTGACGCCGCTCATCAGAAGCGCAACATAATCGGTGTACTCGATCTTATCTTCTTCATCCCTGACCGAACCGTTGTAATCGTCGATAAGTTTTGTAACGGTTTCCTTATCGTCAAAGCTCGAAACATAGATGCTGATCGAATCGGGGGAACCGCGGTCGACATAGCCGAGCTCAGCAAGCCTTTCCGAAAGCGTTACGCCGGCGACGGACGTGGGCATGAACGCATCGTAGTATGCGGCAAGCTTCGATTGATCGGTCTCGACTGCGATCATCTGATCAAAAGCAGCCGCAACAGCATGATAACCGCTGACTCCGAGCAGATCATCGGGATCGGAGAGTTCGCGCACCATCTGCATGACCTGCATCTTCGCCGATTCTTCGGCGTTGGCTTTAAGCAGTGCGGAGATCTGTTCGCGCATCAGAGCGCGAATTTCGTCGTCGCTGTATTCGGAAAGATACTCCTCCATATCCGAAACGTTGAAACCGTAGCTTTCCGCTGCAAACCCGATCATGCTTTCCCTTGTCGGATACATTGCGAGATAACCATCGATTACGGAGGCAAGCTCGGCTTCGTCCGGCATGCCGAGGATCTTTGTATAGATCTCAACTTTTTCACCCTCTTTGAGGGAAGCGAAGTATTCCCTGACTTCGGTGCTCTTCTCCGCATCGGTAAGCTCGCCCTCATCGGTTATCACGAACGGAAGACCGGTGATAAGATCCAGATTCTCGTTTTCGGCAGCGCTTTGAAGCTTAATGAGTTCCTTTTCTTCGGTCTTTGAGATCACATAGTCGGAAAGCTTGGAGGTGTATCCGAAAGCGCCTGTGAAAGAAAGAGCGTTATCCGTGTTGGGCTTGATTATGCCCACAACACGCAGATCGAGACCGTTCTTGATGACGAGATTCATCGCGGCGTCGTCTTCGCTGATATCCTCCCATTTCGTTCCGCCGTCGTCGAGCTTGCGGTATTTTTCGCATGCGAGTATCAGCTTGAATTCTTTCCCGAGAATCTCGTCAAAGCTTGCGCTGCGCGAAGTTTCCTCGAGCTTTTCGCCGCGAAGAACAGCTTTGAGCATATCCTTGATATCCTGCTCATCTGTCAGGCCGAGAGCATAAAATGCGTTGTCGGTGATCTCCTGTCTGTTCGTCATGATCAGAACTATGTCCCCCGTCTCCTTCGGCCATTCGCCGGCAACGAGATCATACTGATCGAAGATCATCGGGTCTATAAGCTCGCCGTTCCTTCCGGGAATGAGTTCGGACCAGAGGTTCATATTCGGCATGCGGGATGAGACCATGTTGAACATGCCCATTCCGGTGCTCTCTTCCTCGCTGCCGCTGCCGAAGATCGCCTGCGAAATATCGGCGTTTTTGTAGTTGCCTTCCGAATCTTTGAAATAGACAGTGAGCTTCAGACCGTAGTCATAATGAACCGCATTGACAAGATCCGAGAGCTCTTTTGAATCGGAAAACCGCTTCTCGATATAAGTCTTGAACGGCGCAAGGTTGTTCTGCTCGTCGGTTCCTGTGAAAGCCGCATTGAACATCTTATAGATGCGGGGGTTGGTATAGACTTTGTCCGCTTCGTGTTCTTGGGCGCTGTCATCCTTTTCGCGCATGCTCGCGAAGCTCTTGAGCATGTTGTTCGGCTCTTTTTCGACAACGATCGGATAGGAAACAAGAGTCTCTTTCTGAATATCGTCAACGTAATTATGGATCCCCGTTGAAAGCGCCAGGATCATCGAAATGCCGATTATGCCTATGGAACCGGCGAAAGCGGTCAGAATGGTCCTCCCCTTCTTTGTGCGCAGATTGTTCAGACTAAGCGATATTGCTGTCAGGAAACCCATCGAGGTCTTCTTGCCTGATCTGTTCTTCTTCGGTTTCGGTTCCGCTTTTGATTCTTCCCGCGGATCGAAAGGATTGGAATCGTCAATGATCCGACCGTCCTTAAGCTTAACGATGCGGTTGGCGTATTCGTTGGCGAGCTCCCCATTATGGGTGACCATGATAACAAGGCGATCCTTGGCGACTTCCTTAAGAAGATCCATAACGTGGACGCTGGTTTCGGAATCAAGAGCGCCTGTCGGTTCGTCCGCAAGCAGAACATCCGGGTCGTTGACAAGAGCTCGTGCGATCGCCACGCGCTGCATCTGACCGCCGGACATCTGGTTCGGCCGTTTGTGCAGCTGGTCGCCGAGGCCGACGGATCTCAATGCTTCCTTTGCCCGTCTGCGCCTTTCAGCGCGGGAAACGCCGGAAATAGTCAGCGCAAGCTCGACATTTGAAAGAATGCTCTGGTGCGGGATCAGATTATAATTCTGGAAAACGAAGCCGATCATGTGGTTGCGGTATGTATCCCAATCACGGTCGCTGTATTTCTTTGTTGATACCGAATTGATAACAAGATCGCCCGAATCATAGCGGTCCAGGCCGCCGATGATGTTTAAAAGTGTGGTCTTGCCGGAGCCGCTTGGGCCGAGCACGGCGACAAATTCACTTTTTCGAAAGGCGAGGTCGACGCCGTCCAGCGCTTTTTGAACAAGAGCACCGGTCGTGTACTGTTTTGAAATTTTGTGCAGCTCAAGCATAATGTGCCTCCAGGGTCCCGGGTTTTGGTATTATTATAACACCATATTGATCACCTAATCAACGGAGAAACCGAAATGACACAAAGATGTTGCAATCGTCAGCATTTTCGGAAAACATTAAAAAAGCCTGCGGGAACAGGCTTTCGGAAACAAAATGAATGTAGCGTTATCGCTTATGGCGGTTGCGTATCCACAGCATCTGGATGCAGGTTACAAAACCAAGCACAACTTCGGTATCCTTCGGATCGTTGATGAAGATCTCGTAACTGTCACCCCATGCCAGAACTTTCTTGGAGATCGTTGCGACATCTCTGCCGCCGGCAGTCATTTTGAAATTGAACATCAATATCTTGCCGTCGGCTCTGATGCCGAGCTCGGGCAGATCATAGTTGTATGTTGTAAGTTTAACACGCTGTATTACATTGGTAACAAGCTGGTCATTCTTGCGCATTTCGAAATTTACGGAGGCAAGCGTCACTTTTTTGGATTGCTGAACAGTTATGATCTCATTGCCGTAAAGGTCGATGATGTGCATTTTATAGGTGATGGCAGTCGGCTGCGTTTCGGCATAAAAACACTCGTTGCCCCCGGCGTCACGGATTGTTAAACGGTAGTTGACTAAAGTGATGCCTTTGGGGTCCATGTAGTAAACTACGGGCTGAACATTTTGAACGGATGCTGCAGCTGCGACGGAAGCCTGCGAAACCGCAGATGCGGCAGCAGCCTGAACTCCGACGGGGTTTCCGCAGCGCATGCAGAATTTGGATCCTTCTTCGAGCTTGGCGCCGCATTTCATACAAAAAGACATATTTATCCTCCTTAAGCAAAACCGATGTGATGATATTCATCAATTAGATGCTACCATAAAAAACAATAAGTGTCAATTACAGAGTTGCCGAAAAGATAAGGACTCATACTCTACATGGAGGGGATGGATTCGTTTTTCGCGCATCGGGTAATCTGCCCGCTCACTTCGCTTCGCAGTTTCCCTGCGACGAAAAACCCGGCCGCGGCAAACGCAGCACTGCTGCGTTTCCTTATCGCGGCTTCGAATCCATCTGATTCAATAACAAAAGTAAAGAGGGGGCTGAACCCCTCTTTGCTTTTGGTGGACGGGGATGGATTCGTTTTTCGCGCATCGGGTAATCTGCTCGCTCACTTCGCTTCGCAGCTTCCCTGCGACGAAAAACCCGGCCGCGGCAAACGCAGCACTGCTGCGTTTCCTTATCGCGGCTTCGAATCCATCTGATTCAATAACAAAAGCAAAGAGGGGCTGAACCCCTCTTTGCTTTTGGTGGACGGGGATGGATTCGAACCATCGTAGTCTGTGACAACGGATTTACAGTCCGCTCCCTTTGGCCGCTCGGGAACCCGTCCGTATTCTTAACAATCGATATTATAAACGAAAAATCGAAAATGTCAATATCTTTGTTCGTATCATTTGCGCCGGGGTATTGCAATCTTGAATTTTTAACGAATCATGTTATAATATGCCTGATTCTTCAAGAGGAGATGCTCCTGTGCTGACAACGGTTATAATTTCGGTTCTGAGCCTTGTTGGTTTGATCGCTCTGATCTTTATGAAGCCTTCGGTTCTTATTAAAGGAAAGAGCTTCAATATCTATTGGCTTGCTCCGCTTGCCGGGGCGATCCTGCTTCTCCTTTTCGGCCAGCTCACTCTTCCTGAAGTATGGGGCGGACTGACGCGCGATTCCGGTATGAATCCGATTAAGATCCTGCTTCTGCTGATCTCAATGACGGTGATCTCGATCTATCTCGACAACGCGGGCTTCTTCAGCTATATTGCCTGCAAGGTCCTTAACTTCGCCAAAGCCAGCCAGACAGCGCTCTTTTTCTGCCTCTATATGATCGTTTCGATCCTGACGATCTTCACCTCGAACGACATAATCGTTTTGACTTTCACTCCGTTCATCTGCTATTTTTCAAGAAGCGCGAAGATCGATCCTCTCCCCTATCTGATTTGCGAATTCGTTGCGGCAAACACATGGAGCATGGTCTTCATAATCGGCAACCCGACGAATATCTATCTTGCTTCGAACGCCGGGATCGATTTCTTCGAGTATCTTTCTAAAATGTTCCTTCCGACGGTTTTTGCGGGAGCTTGTTCGCTTTTTGTAATGTGGCTGATCTTCAGAAAAAAACTCAGCCTGCCAATCAGCGCTGCGGCTTCCGAACCGAAGCTTGAAAATAAATTCCATGTATTTACGGCGCTTATCCATCTGGTCGTCTGCATCGTTCTTATGAGCGTCTCGCTGTATCTGGATATCCAGATGTGGCTGATTTCTCTCGGAGCCTGCGTCAGCCTGATACTGTTTTCACTCGGCTATTCACTGGCGCGGCGCAAAAGACCGCGGATCCTCAAAGCATCGCTAATTCGCGCTCCGTGGGATGTAATTCCTTTTATCATTTCGATGTTCGTGATCGTGCTCGCGTTTGAGAAAACAGGCATAACAGCGAAGCTCGCATCATTCCTCTCCGGCATGCACCCGGTATACAGCTTCGGTACAGCGTCGTTTTTAAGCGCAAATGTGATCAACAACATTCCGATGAGCGTACTGTTTTCGTCGGTATGCGCAGGCGTGCCCGCGGCTTCGATGAACGCTGCGCTTTATGCTTCCGTCATCGGTTCAAACATCGGCGCGTTTCTTACTCCGATCGGTGCGATTGCCGGCATAATGTGGATGAGCGTACTGAAGCTGCAGCGTGTAAAACTAAGTTATATTGAGTTCATACGTTACGGAGCAATGATTTCGATCCCGACGATTTACGCCGCGCTGAGCGGGCTGCTTCTGACGCTTTGATGTGACTCTTTAAAGTTATAAAAACGCCGTCCAAAGACGGCGTTTTCTTTGCTTTAAATCGAAAATCAGCCGGGCGGCCACTGCATGCTCCTGCCGCCCAAAATATGGATGTGCAGGTGCTTGACTGTCTGCTGACCGTCTTCGCCGGTGTTGATGACGACGCGGAAGCCCGTTTCATCGATGCCGAGCTCTTTCACGAGCTTCTTTACGATGCCGTGAAGATAAGCTATTGTTTCGCTGTCGGCTTCGAGAATGTTCGCAAAATGCTTCTTGGGGATCAGAAGCACATGCGTCGGCGCCTGCGGGTCGATATCCCTGAAGGCAAGGACCTGTTCGTCCTCATAGACCTTGTTCGAGGGAATGTCACCGGCTGCGATGCGACAAAAGAGACAATTCTCCATCACTGTCCTCCTTTACTTCGGTTATTTGAACGCGCACGAAACTGTTCTGCGCGATCGGTTCGTTGATGATCACCCGTGCATAAGTATCGGTATAGCCTTCACTGTTATCTCCGTCCGTTGTTTCAACAAGAACCTCGGCTTCGGTCCCGATAAATCTTTCGAGGAACGCTTTTTCAAGCTCTTTGCCGACGGCAATAAGCTCCTTCGCCCTTGCGCTCTTTTCTGCGTTCGTGAGCTGATCGGGCATCCTGTCGGCCTTAGTACCGCTTCGCCTGGAGTATGGAAAAATATGCACCTTCGCAAAACCGACTTCTTTCATAAATGCGATCGTCTCGGCATGCTCTTGGAGCGTTTCGCCGGGGAAACCCGCGATGATATCGGTCGTGACAGCTGTTTCCGGGCCGAACGCTGCGCGCAGCTTGCTGCAGAGCTCAAGATACTGAGCTGAAGTATATCCGCGCTTCATCCTTTCGAGCACGGTGTCCGAACCGCTCTGCAGAGAAAGATGGAACTGGCGGCAGATGCGCTTTTCTTCGGCAAGGGATGCTATGATACGGTCATTGAAAAGATGCGGCTCAAGCGAGCCGAAGCGTATCCGGCGGATGTTGGAAAGACCGGCAAAGCACTTCACGGCGTTGGAGATATCGGTTCCGTTCTTCAGGTCAACACCGTAACTCATCAGATGGATGCCCGTCAAAACAACTTCGGGATAGCCTTCCACATTCAGCTTTTCCGCTTCGCGTCGGATCGACTCAAGGCTCCTCGAACGGAGAGCGCCCCGCGCATACGGGATCGCGCAATAGGTGCAGAACATATTGCAGCCGTCCTGGATCTTCAGGTACGCTCGCGTTCTTCCCTCGTTGACGGCGGAAAGCTCTTCGAAATGCGTGTCGTGCATAACTTCGCGGACGGTATCGATAACATCCGCACGTTCGGTTTGAGCCGCGAATCCGTCGACTATTTCAACGATCCTGCCGCGATCGCTGCTGCCCATTACGGCATCAACGCCTTCGAGCGCTTTTGCCGCTTCGCTGTTTCGCTGCGCCCAACAGCCGCATACGACCAGCTTTGAATTCGGATTGATGCGGTGGGCTTTGGAAAGCATCTGGCGGGATTTCCTGTCGGCAATGTTTGTAACGGTGCATGTGTTGATGATGCAGACATCCGCTTCGGAAGGATCGTGGACGACAGAATGACCGGCAGATGCAAGCAGCTCTGCCATTGCGTCGCTTTCATATTGGTTGACCCGGCATCCGAGCGTAATAAAGCAGCAGCGCATATCAGCCCTCCATCTCGTACATAAGCATTGCAAGCATTGCCATTCCCGCCGTCTCGGTCCGCAGGATACGGCAGCCGAGGGTCACGGCTCTTGCGTTGCCGTTTTTTAAAACAGCGTCGACTTCTTCCGCTTCGAATCCGCCTTCCGGTCCGATAACAATTGCAATAGAAGAAGCTTGCCCGCCTCTTTCGCGCGCGAAAGCTTTCAGAGCGGCCTTGATGCCGAGTTCGTGTTCGTCCTCATAAGCGATCAGAACAAGATCGTATTCGCCGAATGCAACCGATTTAAGCTCTTCTACTGGGTGGACCCGCGGCACGACAGCTCTTCCGCACTGCTTTGCTGCTTCCTGAGCGATCTTGTTATACCGGATAAGCTTGTTTTCTCCGCGTTCAGGCTTCACAATGCAGCGCTTCGAATAGACAGGATGGATTGAAGAAATGCCGAGTTCAACGCATTTCTGTACGATCAGATCAAGCTTGCCCGCTTTCGGAAGGCACTGATACAGCGCGACCTTGTTAACAGGCTCCGCGGCACAAAGCGCTTCGCCGGTGACGGTCAGTTCGGCAAAATCACTTCCAACTTTGATAAGCTTTGCAGTATGCTCCGCGCCGGACCCGTTGATAAGGATGAGCTCGCTTCCGGCAGCCATGCGCAGCACTGTAACAAGATGGCGCGCTTCGTCGCCGGTCAGCTCAAGCGTGTCCCCTACGGATATGTTTTTGTCGATAAAGAACCTTCTCATCGTTATTTCTTAAGTTCTGCAAGCACGGCGCGCCAATCATCTCCGAAACGGATCTCGTTCACCGCAAGACCGTTTGCTTCAAGAGCGTCGATGACTTCATCAAGACGGTCGTCGATGATGCCGGAAGCGATAAGCTTTCCGCCGGGCTTCAGCAGCGAAGGGATCACCGGCGCAAACGCGATTATCACGTTTGCAACGATATTTGCAAGCACGATATCGAATTTCTCTTCGGAGATCTCTTCCCGGAAATCCTCATCGGAAAGGATATCGCCGATACGGACCGTGTATTTTGACATGTCGACGCCGTTCAGCTCGGCATTCTCCGAAGCGACTTTCGCGGCAACGGGATCGATATCGATCGCATAGGTTTTTTCGGCTCCGAGGAGGCTTGCGGCAATGGAAAGGATGCCGCTGCCGCAGCCGAGATCGGCAGCGATGTCGCTGGGTTTGATCTCTCTTTCAAGAAGCTCAAGGCACATTCTTGTCGTATGATGGGTACCGGTGCCGAACGCCATGCCGGGGTCGATCCGCAAAACAGCGCGTGTATTATCCTCCGGGATCTCCTCCCATGTCGGGCATACAAGAAGCTTTGAACCGACGTTCACAGGCTTGAAGTAAGCTTTCCAATTGTTCGCCCAATCCTCTTCATCGACCTTGCGAACGAAAACATCGAGCGTGCCGAGATCGAGACCGATCTCTTCGCGCATGGATTTGAGCTCTTCGATCGATGCTTTCACTTCCTCGACAACGCCATCGTTTTCGGGAAGATCGGAGATGTATGCCTGTACGGCGGGCTGTTTATTAAGCGCGGCTTCTTCGGCATAGTCCCAGTATTTTTCGGCGGAACGCAGGAGCGCGTCGATCTCATTATAGCCCTGAACGATGCTGACCTGCTGAATACCGAGCATATCGAACCTGGCGAGCACGATTTCGGTGCCCTCTTCTGTCGTGTTAACGGTTATTTCGATCCATTTCATAACTGCTCCAAACCGGAAACGCATGGGTTTCCTTCTTGTAAAACTGAATTTATTATAACATCCCGAAAGCGGATTTTAAAGCCTTTTTTGTTATCCGATGCGGGGCTGCCCGTTCGGCCCTTGCTGTAACTCAATGTGAGTATATCATTTGGATACTAAAAAAGCACTTGCCCCCAGGCGCTATCTGTTGTATAATAATCAGATGATGGGTTAATAGGCATTCATGCCGCCCGTATTAAATATGATAAATTGGTTCATTCGGAGTCAACTCCGGTGATTCGGATAAGGAGATCGAATTGAGGATCATTAAAAAACTCAGAAAAACGGCTGCTGCTTTTGCAGCTTTGATGCTGGCTGCGCTGATAGTTCTGCAGCTTATTCCCACATTCCCAGCTGTCTCTTCGGCGGAAAGCGAAGAAACGGGTGCGGTCACCGGCCGCGCGCAGGAGCATATCTCTATCGAAGCGGATCCGCCGAGGCTTGCAAACCCCGGCTATGTGACCATCAAAATCAAGCTCCGCAATACAAATGCGGCGAATTCTCAGGGCTTTTCCGGTGAAAGCGGATATGTTGATATAGAAAGCGTTCAGTATCCGGATGAAGTCTCGATCCTTGAAAAGACGGACGAACCGGAAGTATCTCCCGAGCCGACCGAGCCTCCTACGAATCCCCCCGTTTCCGACGGCTATTACAGGAATGTCCGAATTGAAAACAGCTACGGCGTTCAGTTCTCAACTTCCGATGTCGCTCCCGGCCAGACCGGTGTTTTCAGCGGAAACATTATGATTACGAACGAACGCTTCGGCGTTCCGCTGAAGTTCACGCTGTATTGGTATGATTCAGCGGCGAACGCGCTTTACTATAAAGATCTTGAAGTAACCGTTGACCGTTCAAATACGATGCACCTGACTCTTGCGAGGACCGCAAGCACGACCCAGGCTGCAGTCGGCGAAGAAGTGACGCTGACGTATTCGCTTGTCAATACCGGCACCGTTCGCCTCAACAACATCCGCGTATACGACGACAAACTCAACGGTTCATCCCCCGTTGCTCCGGCATTTGCGCTCAGCTCCGGTGAAAGCAAAGAGATAACTTTCATTTACAAAATGCGTGAAGCGAGCGTTATTTCGAAGCCGAAAGCGGTTTTCACAACCGAGGGCGGAAGCACGGAATACACCGTTGAAGTTTCCTCAAAGCTCACGATCGGCCTTGTGAACGCGCAAATCTCCAAGGAAGTCACGGTCGGAAGGTCGACTCCGGAAGGAGTTAATTTCACTCTGTTCCTGACGAACAACGGCAGCCAGAGCCTGCACAACCTTGTTGTTAAGGATGAACTCGGCAACACTCTTGCTCCCGCTTTCAGCCTTGCGATCGGCGAAAGCAGGATCATAGATCATTTTGTTCCGAATCCCGATACTGTCCGGAATGTATCCTTCAAGATCACCGGTACTTATGCCGACGGTAAGGAATTCAAGGACAACACGACTTCCTACCAAGTTTTCCCGTATATCGATCCGGACCTGCTCGGCCTTGCTTTCGCGGCGGAAATCAGAAAGCCGCTCGACTCCAGCAACAGGATCTACCTGACGTTCACCGTTCAGAACACGGGAAGCATCCCCTATTCAAATGTTATCCTGACAGAGAAAGAGCTCGGCTACAACCTCCACGAGATCCAGACTCTCTACCCCACGTCGGACGGTGAAACCTTCAACATCGATCTGACGATCGAAGGTCCGCGCGAGCTTGTTTTCTACCTCACCGCGGTCGATCCTTCCGGAAACACCTATGTAAAGGAAGCGCATATCACTGCCAACTATATGAACAACGAAGGCGCGATCCCGAATCAGACGCCGGCACCGGGCTCCGATACGGGCGTTTCGATCAAGAACTTTGCGCTTGATGATGCGATCAACGAAAGAGTTTCGCAGCTTTCCAAGCTTTGGAAAACGCTTGAAACGGTATTTTTCATTGCGCTCGGCATTGTGCTTCTGCTCGGCATCATAGAATTGGTTCTCTTCATCAGGAACAGAACACGCCGCCGCAGAAACAAACTTGATGAAATGGAATGATTCGGGATTCGAAGATCGGTTTATGCCGATCTTCGTTCCGAGAATGAGGAAAATTTGCTTTTTGTATGAGTAATCTTGAAACAAAACAAACAAATCCAGTGCGCCTGCTCGTGCTTTGCGGATTGTTCACGGCACTCATTGCGGTGTGCACGCTTATCGGTTTCCCGATTGCCGCAGGCCAAGGCTACCTGAATCCGGGCGATGCGCTGATACACGCCGCCGTATTCGTTATAGGTGGATGGCAGTGCGCTCTCGTTGCCGGTCTCGGAAGCATGCTTACCGACCTGATGCTCGGCTATACCGTATTTCTGCCGGGAACGTTTATTATCAAAGCCTGCATGGCTCTCGTCGGAATGCTTCTTCTTAAGCGCTGCAAACACAGCTTCACCGCCTTCGCAATTGCGGGCATTGTTGTTCCTTTCGGTTATTTCTGCTACGAAGCGCTGCTGTCACTCTTCAAGGTCTGGAGCATTGCCGTTGCCGTTTACGATCTTCCTTGGAACTTCGTACAGTACGTTTTCGGCGTCGTGCTCGGAAGCGTGATAGTATCGGTGCTGAAGCGAGTCAATCGCTCCGTGGGACTGTTCTGACAGACTGTTGAAAGTCGGAAAGGCTCTGAATGACAATTGAGCAGTTTTTGATTTTAATAGGGATCCTTGTCGTATTCTTTGCCGCGCTGATTATCTTAACGGTCAAGCTCCTCGGCAAAGGAAAGGATCAAAGCAGCCTTGTCGAATACGTTTCCAATGCCGTGAGTTCAGCCGCTTCGGAGATGGAAAAAAGGCTTAACCTTAAGCAGGATGCCGTTTCGGGCGAGCATTCGCGCGATATCGAGCAGCTGAAAAGTTCGCTTTCGGACAGCATGAGCACGCGCCTTGACGGCGTCAGCAAGCTTCTATACTCGAAAACGGATTCAATGAGCGAGCGCATCACCGATAAGCAGGATGCGCTGCAGAAGAACGTCAGCGAACAGTTGAGCGGCGTACGAACTCTTCTTGATACGCAGGCAAACCGAAATGACGAACGCCTTCGCAGCTTCGACAGCGGGATTTCCGAAAAACTCCGCGCCGTTGAAGCGGCGGTTAAAGAGCTTCGCGAGACCAACGAAAAACAGCTCGATGCGATTCGCGGAGTTGTGAACGAAAAGCTTCAGCAGACGCTGAATGAGCGGCTGAGCGAAAGCTTCAAACGCGTCGATGAAAGGCTTGCGGAGGTTTACAAAGGTCTCGGCGAAATGCAGACTCTCGCAAGCGGCGTGGGCGACCTAAAGAAAGTGCTTTCGAACGTTAAAACGAGGGGCACCCTCGGCGAGATACAGCTTCGGGCAATCCTTGAAGAGATCCTTGCCCCCGAACAGTACGAGCTGAATTTCGATGCCGGCAAAGGCGGAAACGAACGCGTTGAATTTGCTGTCAGGCTGCCGAATGACGGCGACAACCCGGTCTATCTGCCGATCGACAGCAAGTTCCCCGCCGACATGTACGCAAAGCTTTGCGACGCATATGATTCGGCGGACGCGCAGCAGGTCGAAGCGGCGCAGAAGAATCTTCGCGATTCACTGCTTAAATTCGCAAAGGACATTTATGACAAATACATCAATCCCCCGCGTACGACCAATTTTGCCGTCATGTTCCTTCCGACCGAAGGCCTTTACGCGGAAGCGGTCCGTCTCGGAATGATCGAAACGCTTCAGACCCGTTACAGGATCAACATCGCAGGGCCTTCAACGATGGCAGCGCTGCTGAACAGCCTCCAAATGGGCTTCAGAACGCTCGCGATCCAGAAACGCAGCAGTGAGGTCTGGGAGATCCTTGCGAAGATCAAGAAGGAATTCAACACTTTCGACGATGTGCTGAGCAGCACAAGAAAAGCGCTTCAGAAAGCAAATGACGATCTTGACAAGCTTGTCGGAGTTCGCACACGGAAAATCCGAAACGCTTTGAACAGGGTCGAAGAACTTCCCTCTTCCGACGGCGGAGATCAGCTGCTTGTTTTCGATATTCCGGAAACAACGGGCCTTGCCGATGAAACCGATGACGTCGATTGATCGTTGACAGATCCCGAATCAAAAGCTATTATTAACCCGGCGCGCAAAAAGCGCTTCCGATCCTCAAGGAGGTTTTTAAATGTATCCGTTTATAACGATCCCGAGCTACGGCCTGATGATGGCGATCGCGCTGATCGCGGCGATACTGCTGAGTTATTATCGCGTTAAAAAAGCAAAGCTCGATCTTGATGTTTTCTCTTCTCTTGCGATAATCGCGATCGCCTGTGGGCTTCTCGGCGGCTATCTGCTCTACATCTTCGTCACTTATCCGATCAGCAAGATTATCGGCTGCATCGGCGACGGCAGTTTCGAGGTTTTCAAAAAAGGCGGCCTTGTTTTCTATGGTGCGATCATCGGCGGCGTACTGTCGGCGCTGATCTATCTGAAGGTCAAAAAGCAGAAATTCTTCGATTATGCCGCGGCGATCGTTCCGGCGATCCCTCTTGCGCATGCGATCGGCAGAGTCGGCTGCTTCCTTGCGGGCTGCTGCTACGGCAAAGTTTGCGACACGCCGATCTCCGTCATCTATACGAATCCCGTCGGCGGCGCACCGACAGGCGTTCCGGTCTTCCCGATACAGCTTGTTGAATCCGCATGCAACCTTGTTGTGTTTGCGATCCTTTTAATCTACACCGGCAGGGAGATCAAAAAAGGCAGCGTCATCTTCCTCTATATGATCCTTTACGGCATCGAAAGATTCATTCTCGAATACTTCCGTGCGGATGAGATCCGCGGAATCTTCCTCGGCATCTCAACATCCCAGTGGATCAGCATCGCGCTTATCGTCGGCGGCATCGTAGGATTTGTTCTGATGTATATGCACGAAAAGAAAAAGAAGCTAGCAGCCGTTCCCGCTCCGGAGCCTTCCGCCGAGGAAGAAAAGAACGAAACGGAAGAAAAAACCGAAGAATGATCGGCTTTTCGCTGTTCATGGACCCTGTCATTTCGATGGGGTCCTTTCTTTTTTTCTCGGACTTTAAAAATTTTCATATATATTGCAAAAATGTCTTTGTCATTTAAAATGTTAGTGATATAATACAGTATGGACAAATGCGGCGAGAGCCGCAAATTCAAGGAGGTCAACTTATGGTCAAACTTACCATTGACGAGAGTCGCTGCAAGGGCTGCGGTCTTTGCGTGCGTGCATGTCCGAAAAAAATCCTTGAGCTTGCGAAGCATAAGCTCAACGAGAAGGGCTATCACCCCGCAGAGATCACCGATCAGGCTGCATGCGTTGCCTGCGCAAGCTGCGCCCGCACCTGCCCCGATGCGGTAATCACCATTGAAAAGGACTAATCAGGAGGAAAGAAACATGGCAAAGAAATTAATGAAGGGCTCC
>JAEEYN010000093.1 GCA_016288175.1 Bacillota bacterium
CAAACGCGCTTAAGTTCTATAACAAGATCGGTTTCCGCAGGGAAGGCATTCAGGAGCAGGGCTACTTTTACAACAACGAGTACAGCGATTTCATTATGATGCGGATACTTCGCAGCGAGTGGAAGCAAAAACCGCGCGGATGAAGCAAGCCGGAAGCAAACGGAAAACAGGGGAGGAATAAGCATATGCGTGCGGAACAGAAAGACGCGGAAGCGCTTACGGAGCTTGTCGGGATAATCTGGCAGGAGTCGCCGGAAGAGCTGGCCGAAACGATCGGGAACTATATGAACTCGGAGGATTCCGCTGTTTTTGCGGAAAGCATGGACGGCCGGTTTGTCGGCGTCGCGCTGTGCGGTCTGCGCCGCGATTATGTCGAAGGCTGCGACACGAGCCCGGTTGGATATCTTGAAGGCGTCAGCATCCGCGAAGGGTATCGCGGCCGCGGTATTGCCCGGAGGCTGGTCGCGGAATGCGAACAGTGGGCGCGAGAGAAGGGCTGCACGGAGTTCGCCAGCGACTGCGAACTTACGAACACAGCGTCGCTGAATTTCCATTTGAGCATTGGCTTTTCGGAAGAAAACAGGATCATCTGCTTTAAGAAAACGCTTTGATCCCCGGAACCGAGTACAATACATTCAGAAATCTACAGAGGGAGAAACATATAGACAAGAAAGCTTTGATCGACAGCTATGTCCATGAAGCGCACGAAAAAGGCGTATTTACCGGAACTTGGCTTTATGCGGAAAACGGCGAGATCGTTTCAAAAGGCGCTGTCGGATTCAGGGATCCCGAGGACAGGCTCCCCATGCAGGAGGACAGCTTCTTCCGCATCGACGAGGTCTTGATGCGGGATTCGGAGCTGTATGTAAAGGCTTGCCTCAAGGGCAACTGCTATGAGGAAAGACTGTATCCGCTTGAACAAAACCTGTTCACCTTCAAGATTAAAACGGATAAGATCATCTTCGAGGACGGCGCACTGATCCCCTGGGAAGAGACGCAAAAGAAACTGTAAACCGAAAACACGGACCGGCTGCCGGACTTTACAGCAGCCGGTCGCTTTATTGCAATTAGTGCTGGACGGGAAACGTTTCCTGTGTTACAATATATTTGATTCAAATCCAATCTCAGGAGGCATCTATGGCAAACGCAAAGAAGGTCGGCACGCTGATCAAAAAAGCCCGCACCGAAGCGGGTCTGACGCAGGAACAGCTTGCGAAGAAGGTCACCGGCGCAACGGCGAGCGATATCGGCAAGGCGGAGCGCGGCGAAAAGGAACTTACGGCGGACCAGCTCAAGCAGGTCGCGAAGGCAACGGGCGTAACGCAGAAATCGCTGCTCGACGCCGCGAAAGGCAAGCAAACTGTCGTCAGCGCATCGTCCGCTTCGACAGGCAGCAATGCGAAAACCGGCAGCACGAAGCTCACCGCGAACGAGAAAAAGCTTCTTGAGCTCTATCGCAAGGCCGATTCGGATAAAAAGAAAAAGGTCATTGAACTGCTTGAAAAGGAAGAAGAGGATTCCTCGCTCCTTTCAGGCATTGCCGACAGCCTCACGGGCTCGCTCACAGGCGGATCCGGAAGCTCAGGCGGCGGCCTGATCGAAGGCCTGCTCGGCCTCATCACGGGCAAACGCGAAATGCCCGAAGGCGGGGAAGAACCGGAGAAACCCGAAAAGAAATAACCGACAGAAAAGAAAACGGATGCGCTGACGCATCCGTTTTTTTGCTGCAGATAACGCTTACTTCGAAAGAGTGAAGCTGACAGTCAGATCGAATTCGAAATGAATGCTTTCGCCGCCGGTCGTGCAGAAAAACCGTGTCTTTCCGGCTTTCTTTTCATAGGTCTTTCCGCTTTCGTAAGCGCCGATCACGCCGGAAGAAAGCTTGCTGCGGTCGATGCTTCCGATGCCGTATTCATTGCCGAAAACTCCGTAAACCGTTTCGAGCCATTTGCCGATAAGCGTTTCATCGAATTCGGTGCGGCGGCTGTTTTCGGCCTCAATGGCTGCGCGAACACCGGGAGCGACGTCATAATCGGGAGATTCCGGGCGGATGTAACCGACGGTGAGCCGGATCTCGGCAGCTCTGCCGTAAGCGTCGGTCGTGATCTCGACAGCGCCGCTGTCCTTCGGATCCTCCATAATGAGAGAATAGCGGAGAACATTGTCCGACACGACCTCCATCTCGCCGACGGTGCAGTTCAGCCCGGCACCGGAAAGCGCTTCGATAAACCGCTCATACGGAATGCCGGAGGGCAGGGGAGCGGCGGAATAGACCGCATCGGACGATTGCTCATCCGAAGGCTCGATCTGCTTTTTATTGCCGAAAACAATGAACAAAACGACGCATACAACCGCTGCAGCGCAGAACAGGGAATACCTGAGCACCGTGCCGCGGTTGGATCCGTTTTCGGTTGTTTTCGCTTCGCGCGCCATCAGAAAGCGAAATTGCCGTCCTTAAAGACCTGGATCTCGCGTCCGTCGGGCGTGATGCCGACGATCGAAAGATCTCTCGTGCCGACCATGAAATCCTCATGGGTGATGCTGGAGTTGAGACCGTGCGCCTCAAGCTGCTCCTTGCTCATCTCCGTGCCTCCCTGGATGCAGGTCGGGTACGCTTCGCCGAACGCGAAATGGCAGGAAGCGTTTTCGTCGAAAAGGGTGTTGTAGAAAAGCACGCCGCTCTTCGAGATGGGCGAATCATAGGGAACGAGAGCGACCTCGCCGAAATGTGATGCGCCTTCATCGAGCGCGATCTCCTTCTTCAGGAACTCCTCGCCCTTTTCGGCGTGAACTTCGGTAATCTTGCCGTCCTGGAGGATCATATAGAAGCCGTCGACGATGTTGCCGCCGAGCACAAGGGGCTTCGAAGCAACGATCTTGCCGTTGACGCCGTCCCTCTTCGGCGCGGTGAAAACTTCCTCCGTCGGAATGTTAGCAACGAATTCGATGCCGGTCTTGCTGAATTCGCTTCCGGCTTCCCAAATATGGCCGACGGGCAGTTCAACGGTCAGGTCCGTGCCGAGGGAGTTGGTGTAATGCAGGGATTTAAAAGCGTAATCATTGAGCTTTTTGCATTTCTCCGCAAGGATCCTGCAGTGTTCGTGCCAACGTTTCACCGCGCCGCCCTTGTCGCTGATGCGGATCGATTTATAAATCTCATCCCAGAGCTTCTCCATCGCTTCTTCCTCCGGGATGCCGGGGAAGACCTTCTTTGCCCAGGAGGGTACGGGGACGCTCGCGACGCACCAGGGGTTGACGCTCGCCATCATCATGGCGGTGAATTCCTTGTTTGCCTCGCCGTTTGCCTTGTTCGCGCGCGCAAGACGCTCCGGGTCGACGCCCTTGAGATTCTCCGGGTCGGTCGCCGCGATGGACAGACGCGCAGCGCCGCGCTTTGCAAGGCCGAGATTCCTGTCGACGTCCCACTGGAAGACTTCGTCAAAGACCTCGTCCGCCGCATTGAGCCAATACTGACGGGCGATGAAATCATCGCGCCAGTTCATGATGACCTGCTTTGCGCCGACTTCGTATGCCGCCTTGACGCAGAGCCTCGCGAAAGGCGCGCACTCGACGGGCGAATTGATGATCACATACTGACCTTTTTGAACGTTCAGGCCGATCTCGATAACGAGATGAGCGTATTCTTCGAGCTTGTTGACCATTGATTTCCTCCGAAAGAACAAATTTGTACAAAAGTGTACAGAAAAATCAATATAAGAATAGCATAATCGCTTTCAATCGTCAATCCCAATATTCCTGTTGCAAACAGCGCCGTGATGTGTTAAAATCTTAGCAAATATATAAAAATCCGGAAGGAGTACACATGAAAACCATTTATCTTGCAGGCGGATGCTTTTGGGGCACCCAGAAATTCTTCGATCAGTTTGAAGGCGTAAAGAATACCGAAGTCGGCTATGCGAACGGCGCGTCCGCGGATCCGACCTATGAACAGGTCTGCCACGACAGCGGGCATGCGGAGACCGTGCGCGTCGATTTCGACGAGAACGAGATGCCGATCGAAACGCTGCTCGGCCATTATTTCTCAGTGATCGACCCGACTGCAGTGAACAGGCAGGGCGAGGACGAAGGCATCCAGTACAGAACGGGCATCTACTATACCGACGAAAGCCTGCTTCCGGCAATCAAAAACTACTGCGCGGGCGTCGAAGCGGACCTCGGCCAGCCCATCGCCGTCGAAGTTCTTCCTCTCAATAATTTCTATTCCGCGGAGGAATATCACCAGAAGTATCTCGACAAAAACCCCGGCGGTTACTGCCATATCGGGGCGCACATGTTTAATTTGGGAAAGAAATAATCGCTCTTCAAAGAAGCGGGAAAAGGAGTAAACCATGCCGGGACCCGGTGGAGGAATGCGCGGCGGAAGGGGCTTTCTGACCGAAGAAGAGAAGGCGAACAAGCCCAAAGTCACGTGGCCGCTGATCAAACGAATACTGTCATACATAAAGCCCTACTGGAAGCAGATGGCGATCGTGCTTCTCTGCATCGTCGTTTCGTCCGTGCTCGGGCTTCTCCCTTCGGTCCTGACCGGTAAGATCATCGACAAAGGTCTGATCGGGCGGGATCTCAAGATGCTGATCACGCTGATCGTCGTTTCGCTCGCGGTAACGCTCGGTTCGCATCTGATCGGAGTGGGGGAAAGCTATCTAAACAACTGGATCGCGCAGCATATTAGCTTCGACATGCGAAACAAGATGTATCGCCATCTTCAGAAAATGTCGCAGCGATTCTACACGACGAACAATCAGGGCGATATCATCACGCGAATGACGAGCGATATCTCCGGCGTTGAGCGCGTTGTAACGAGCACTTTCACCTCGATCCTTTCCAACACGATCACCCTTATCTGCGCGATCGTGATCATGTTCCGCCAGAACCCGATCCTCGCGCTTGTCGGCATGCTCGTGATCCCGCTGTTCGTGATTCCGACGAGGATGGCGGGCAAAACGCGCTGGAAGCTGACGCAGGAATCCCAGGAATGCAGCGATCAGGTCAACGGCATTTTGAACGAGACGCTCTCCGTCAGCGGACAGCTGCTCGTTAAGCTTTTCGGCAAGGAAGCATACGAATATGAAAAGTACAGGTCGGTCAACAACAAAATGATCCGCCTGAACATCCGAGAAAGCATGGCCGGCCGCTGGTTCATGGTAATCATCCAGACCTTCTCCGGCATCGGACCGATGCTGCTGTACCTCGTAGGCGGCATCATGATGATGAAATACGATTCGAACCTCTCCGTCGGCGATATCACAGTTCTCGTCGCGCTGCTCGGGCGCATGTACGGGCCGGTGAATTCCCTGCTGAACATTCAGGTGGAGTGGATCCGCTCGATGGCGCTGTTCACGAGGATCTTCGAATACTATGATATGCCCGTCGAGATCGAGAACCCGGAAAATCCCGTGGAGCCCGAGATGAACGACGGCCGTGTCGAATTTAAAAACGTCGATTTCGCCTACGATCCGGAAAGGCAGATCCTCAAAAACGTCAGCTTCACTCTCGAGAGCGGCCGCAGCGTCGCGATCGTCGGGCCTTCGGGCTCGGGCAAGAGCACGATGATCAACCTCATCCCGCGTCTCTATGACGTCAACAGCGGCGAAGTGTTCTTCAACGGCGTCGATGTGCGCGAGCTTGACCTCAACTACCTGCGGAGCAATATCGGCATCGTCAGCCAGGAAACCTATCTCTTCAACGGTACGATCCGCGATAACCTGCTTTACGCAAAGCCGGACGCGACCGAGGAGGAGCTGATCGAGGCCTGCAGGAAAGCCAATATCTATGACTTTATCGAGAAGCAGGAGAAGGGCTTCGACGCAATGGTCGGCAACCGCGGGCTGAAGCTTTCCGGCGGCGAGAAGCAGCGCATCTCCATCGCGCGCGTCCTTTTGAAGGATCCCGCACTCCTGATTTTCGACGAGGCGACGAGCGCGCTCGATTCGATCTCCGAGCAGAAGATCCAGGATGCGATCGACCCGATCATCGCCGAGAGGACGAGCATATTGATCGCGCACCGACTTTCAACGATCCTTGCGGCGGATGAGATCCTTGTTATAAAGGACGGCGAGATCGTCGAGCGCGGTCAGCACGCGGAGCTTGTCAAACGCGGCGGTGTGTATGCGGAGCTGTATGAGACCCAGTTCAGCAAGGCGATCATCGGCAGTGAGGAGTTCGTTCCGACCGAGACCGAGGATACGGATTATCTGAATATGGACTGACGAGACCGAATGATTTTTCGGATCGGGCTGTTCCGAGCGAAGAACTGCCCGGCCTTTTTATGCGGTTGACAGTTCATTTATCACTTGATATAATAAAAAAGAGCATTGAACAAAAAGAAAGTGAGACTGATACCTATGAAAAGATTCGCATGCCTGCTGACGGCAATCGTTTTTTCTTTTGCCGCTGTCATTTCCGTTATATCCTGTGCTGAAAACAAACCCGAACAGTCGGCGGCGAACGATACAGAAGAGCCCGCAGCCGAAACCGCTGTGTCGACAGCCGCGCCGGAACCGACGGAGAGGGTTACTGCAGCTCCGACGGCGGGACCGACGGATGAGCCGCAGCCGGTCTTTGCACCGCGGGAAAGACCCGAAAACGTGACGCCGGAGTGGCTCGCGGAGGAGCTGATGTATCGCTTTTATATCGGCTGGATAAACCTCGAGCTTGCGGATTTTTCAGATATCATGGACCGGAACAGGGAAACCGATCTTTTCTTTTATACCAATCAGTATGAGATCGACACCGTCAGGCTCGGATTATTCGAAGGCATCGTTTCGCCCGGCCCCGGCACGGCGGAGGTCGAATGGATCGTCGATGAAACGGAGACGGAGCTCACCGTGCACGTTTGCATCGAACCGAACCTTGTATGGAAAGATCCGCAGAGTAGTGGCGGCGGTACTGATTTTCAGATCACGATCGATAAGCAGCGCATGGTGATAATCGGCTACGATCAGGATATGTGTGAGGGGATCTACTGCACGCGCTTAAAACCGCTTGCGTTCCAATACCGCGTGGATCTCCCATGGGAGGAAGCCGACAAAAAGGCGTACGACGAGCTTTACGCGGATCTGGAAAAAAGCGTGGAAATCGTAAACGGTCATTAATGTAAGAAAAATCGGGGCAGTTATCCTGCTCCGATTTTTTGCTGTAATATTAATCTGGCAAACGCTGAATAACATTTTCGTGAACTTTGTTCAAGGTTTTGCTTAAAATAACTTAGCTTTGCACTAAACATTTCTGTTTGAGCAGGTTAGGATTTCCTTCGGCGTTATTGTTGCTTGCAAAAATACGTTTCCTATATCTGGTGCATTCTCTGCTTCGTATTTTTCCAACTTAAATATTTCATCAGCAAGTTTTTTGGAAGCATAAACCGTGTATCCGTAGTTTCCAAATCGATTTCCGGCCGATTCGTCATCTGCAAAAATGCCGAGCTCCAATGACGGTATACAGATCACCTTGTATTTCAATGAGTGAAGCTCTGATTGCAGAACGCAGTACAGATCTCTCGAAGCATTTTTGCCGGACAATCGAATACAATGAGTGTCTGATCCTTCACAATTTAAATAATCTTCAGCTGTATCGTGGAATATGCGCCTTCCTCCAAGCATAGAATAACCTGAACCAAGATAGATCGCTTCATCCGGACTTATCATCGCTGCTAGCTTTTCGAAGAGATTTGGCGCAAGATAAAACGTTTCAGCGGAAATCTTGAAACAGTTCCTTTGCGAGGAAAGCTCTTTCAATTGTGCTTTGACATCGAACTGTGATAGGTTGACCACTGACATTTTCGGGATAGACGAGCATTTGTAATTACAATCCGGTATCTGCGCCTTTGGAGGTGATTGCAACAATCCTGCTCGCAAATCACAGGCTAAGTAAACGAATTTGACGTTCACACTGCTAAGTTTGTCCATTGGCAAATAAAAACCAGTTTGGTATGCTGTCAGGAATTGGCAATACATGCAACCGAGACAGCACTCGTTCAAGAACTCACCTGCCTGCAACTTCTCTGCTGCGACGTAAAAAGGCTTACCAATGGGGAGGTATTCGCAGTAAAGGAGCGAGCGTGTGTTCTCCATGGTCATATATTCCTTGCATCTATATGCTAAGCAGTAATCCGCATCCTCTGATTTGTCTGGTTTAACGACAAACCAGACATCATCTTTTAGCTTATAAAAGCAGTTCAAATAAATCATATTACCTCCAAAAAATGCATTATGGTACAGGTCGACCAAACCATAGATGGAAGTGCTCATAAAAATCCAAGAACACAAACCCCGAAATGTGATAATGGTAATAGTAACCTGTATTACCATGCTTTTTAGGGCCTACAGGGAAACCCTTTCCTATAATAAATGCAATTGCAAAAGCGTCAAGTATTTGCTGCATGATCTGTAAGATCACATCTCCCGCCGGTTTTCGATTGACTTCGAAAGCGTTATCTCATCCACGTATTCGAGGTTGCCGCCGATCGGTATGCCGTGCGCGATGCGCGAAACGCGGCAGCCGAGGGGCTTCAGCTGCCTCGCGATATAGTTCGCTGTCGCTTCGCCCTCAACATCGGGATTCGTCGCGAGGATAACTTCGCCGACGCCGTCTTTTTGCACGCGATCGAGCAGCTCCGCAATGCGGATCTGGTCCGGTCCGACGCCGTCCATGGGGGAGAGCACTCCGCCGAGGACATGGTAGCGCCCGCGGAATTCATGGATGCGCTCCATGAAAAGCACGTCCCGCGCGTTTTCGACAACGCAGAGAAGCTCCGCGCTGCGCTTCGGATCGGCGCAGACTTCGCAGAGCTCGTTTTCGGTATAATTGCCGCAGACAGGGCAGAAATGCACCTTCTGCTTTGCGCAGGTTATTGCTTCCGTGAGAGCGGAAACATCCTCTTCGGGCATGGCGATGATGTGGAACGCAAGGCGCTGCGCGCTTTTTATCCCGACGCCGGGAAGCCTGTTGAGGCGGGCGATCAAAAGCTCAAGACTTTCCATTCGGATCGATTCTTATCTGGGTGTATAAGGAGTCCTGCGGTTACGGAATCAGAAACCGAAGCCGCTCATTCCGCCGAGACCGCCGGTGACTTTGCCGACTTCCTTTTCCATCGTCTCTTCGGCAGTGCGGACTGCTTCGTTGACCGCGGAAAGGATCAGATCCTGGAGCATTTCGATATCGTCGGGATCGACAGCCGCGGGGCTGATCTCGATGGATTTGAATTCCTTTTTGCCGTTGATGACGACCTTAACAGCGCCGCCGCCGACGCTGGTCTCGAAATCGGTGTTGCCGACTTCTTCCTGAACGCGCTGGACTTCCTGCTGCATCCTCTGCGCCTGACGCATAAGGTTCTGCATGTTGCCGCCGCCTGCGTTGCCCCAACCGTTGTACTTTGCCATATCTTTATACCTCCTGATGATTCATCTGATTGCTTTCGCTTTCCGCTATATAACGCATGGGAAAGCGGTTCGGTTACACATCTTATGACTTACGACTTCATCAAAAACGAATGAATGAACGGATCGAGTTCGCCGTCCATGACCGCTTGGATGTTGCCGGTCTCCTCGCCGGTGCGGTGGTCCTTGACCATCGTGTAGGGCTGGAAAACATAGCTGCGGATCTGGCTGCCCCATTCGATCTTCTTCATTTCGCCCTTGATATCCGCCATCTGCTCCATGCGCTCGCGTTCCTTGATCTCAACGAGCTTACCTTTGAGGATTCGCATCGCAACTTCCTTATTCTGAAGCTGGCTGCGCTCGTTCTGGCACTGCACGACGATGCCGGTGGGGAAGTGGGTGATGCGGATCGCGCTCGAAACCTTGTTGACGTTCTGACCGCCCGCGCCGCCGCTGCGATAAGTATCGATCCTGATATCTTCGGGCTTGATCTCGACGGTGTTGTCGTCCTCAGTGAGGATCGGCGTAACGTCCAATGAAGCGAAGGAGGTGTGCCTTCTGCCGGAGGAATCGAAGGGGGAGATGCGTACGAGGCGGTGGACGCCCTTTTCGGCCTTCAGGTAGCCGTAGGCGTTCTCGCCGTCGCATTCAAAGGTCACGGATTTGATGCCTGCTTCGTCGCCGTCGAGAAGGTCGAGCTCCTTCACGGTGAAGCCGCTGCGTTCGCAGTAGCGGGTATACATGCGGTAAAGCATGCTGACCCAATCCTGCGCTTCAGTTCCGCCCGCGCCTGCATGGAGGCTCAAAACGGCATTCGCGCTGTCGTAGGGCCCGCGAAGCATCGTCGCGATGCGGAAATCGTCGGCCGCGCGCACGAATTCGGCGAGCTCAGCCTTCGCTTCCTCGGCGGTGGCTTCGTCGTCCTCCTCCTCGGCCATATCGAACAGCGTCTCAACATCTTCGCCCATAGTGACAAGCTTGTTGTATTTGTCGAGCTTGCCGTGGATCGCCTTCATGCGCTGGTTGACTTTGTTGGCGTTTTCAACGTCGTTCCAGAAGCCGTCTTCGGCCATCTGAGCTTCAAGCTCCGCTTTTTCCTCTTTCAGCCCTTCGAGGTCAAAGGGATTCACCCGCCTGCTTGAGGGCTGCAATGGTTGCCGTCAGCTGCTGACGGTATTCGTCCAAAAGAACCATTGTCTATTCCTTTCGAAAATTTCTTATTTTGGTGTTGTTTTTGCTTTTTTGATTCAACCGCGGACCGCGGTGCTTCGTTCTATTGGCGGGTTCCGGAACTACATTCTCTCCGGCGCTTCGAGCCCGACGAGGAAGAGACCGACGCGGATCGCCGTGCGGGCAGCCTCCGTGAGGGCGAGCCTTGCGGCGCGGACGGCGGCGTTTTCGTCCATGATCCTGTTGTCGTAATAGAATTTATTGAAGCAGGAGCAGATCTCGATCACCTTCCTCGAAATGAGGTAGGGCTCGTATTTCTCCGCAGCCTGGCGGATCGCTTCGGGAAGGGTGTCGATGGCGCGGAGCAGCGCGGCGCTCGATTCATCGGAGAGCACGGAGTAGTCGATCATGCACACGGAGGTGCTTTGATCCTCCTTGGCTTTCCTGAGAACGGAGCATGCTCTTGCGTAGGTGTACTGCGCGTAGGGACCGGTCTCGCCCTCGAAATTGAGGGATTTTTCCCAGCTGAAGGTATAATCCTTGATCCTGTTGTTGTAAAGAACACTGAAAACAAGCGCGCCGACGCCAACTTGGCGGGCGACTTCCTCCTTGTTTTCGAGGTTCGGACTCTTCTCCTCAATAATATGCAGCGTCTTCTCGATCGCGGTATTGAGAACGTCCTCGAGGTAGATCGCGTTGCCCTTTCTTGTTGAGAAGGTCATGTCCTCCATGCTGATCATGCCGAAATTGACATGAACG
>JAEEYN010000094.1 GCA_016288175.1 Bacillota bacterium
AATCGTCGAAGCTCCCCGCCTCATAGCCCGCGCTTCCCGCAGAGCCGGAAGCTGATGCGGGACCCGAGCCGGAAGAATATCCGCCGCGCGGGGCGTACTGCGCATCCCCGCTTTCGCGAACGGGGACTGAGCCGTTCCTGCCGCCGCGCGAGCCGCTGCCGCCGCTTTCGCCGGAGCCGTTCCCGCCGTTTTCATAGAACATGCCGATCCTGCGGCGGCGCCTGTTGTCGGTCCGGGGAACGGTTAGAAATGTTTTTGCCATAATAAAGCGTCCTTTCCCTTTGTTTTCGTTCCCCCGCCGCGGCCGCCTTTCCGGAAAAACCGCGGCGGGAGCTTTGCCGTCAGAGAGTTATTCCCTTCGCCCTTCAGGAAACGGTGTGCTCGATCCTGACGAGCCAGAGGTCGTTGAGGATCGCTGCGGTGTAAGCGGTGACCTTCGCGCCGACGGTCGCCCTCTGGTCGAGGGGATCCGCGGTGCCGCTCGAGCCGTGGGGCTTGACGATCAGCTGCACTGCGCCCTTGCCGTCAACGTCGATTACGCCGTAAGCGTCCCTGCCGAAAACCACGGTGCCGTGAACGTCGGGAGAGCTGTTGGTCTCCGCGTTGCGGTAACCGGCGTCGTTGGACCAGACCGCCGCGTCCGCGCTGAGGGATACCGCGGCGGTCAGCTTAACGGTATTCGTCGCGGCGTCGAAAGGCGTTTCGGCGTCGAGGGTGTATTCGGTGGTGCCGATCATGATCTTGTTGCCGGGAACGGAGAGATACGCGGCCTCCTCCTCGGTGGGGTCGTTCTTGAGAACGAAGCTCTTCGAGGAGCTGGTGTCCGCGTTGACGGCGTTGCGGACGGTCTGCTTGAAGACCTTCGCCTCCGTGCTCTCGACGAAAACGACGCCGTAGAGACGGCCGATCTCGCCGCTGTAGATCGCTTCCGAATTGGAATAAGTGGAAACATTCTTCCACATCTCGTCGTTCTGGAGGTCATAGGTCGCCTCGGGGGAGCAGATGCAGACGAAATGCGGCTGGCGTCCGTCCTCCGCGAAGGGGCGGGCCTTGTTCTTCTTCAGCGTGCGCACGGCCTTGCGGATCTCGTCGGTGGTGAGCTTGTCGTTCGCGGTCAGCGCGCTCCTTGAGAGCTTGCCGCCGGCGTACTGAACATTGGTGCCGGAGCAGACGGCGTCGCGGGTGACCCATTCGACGACGGTGCCGAGCTGCTCGCCGAGAAGCTCCGCGGAATCGTTGATGACGGGGTCATAGGCGGTGAGGTCGAGAAGGTCGGTGACCTCGACATACGCGCCGTACTGCTTGACCTGCGCTTCGACCTCGGTCTGGGAAAGGGTCTGGCCGTTCGGGGTCACTCCCTCGGTGAGGCCGCTGACCGCCTTCGCGGGGTCGAAAAGGTTCCATCGGCGGAAGTTGACGTACTTGCCGCTGTTCCTCGGGATGGAGCGCTTCTGACCGAATTCCTGGTAGACAAGGCGGGTCTTCGCGCTTTCGAGAAGCTGCCTGTCATAGAACTTCGAAGGGAATTTGACTGCGGTGCTTTCGGTGGTATTGATATAGGTTCTGTCCATAAGATTTTCCTTTCTTGATAGATGTTTAGAGTCGGATCTTTCTTCCGTCCAGCGCGGCGCGGCTGAGCTGCTTTTTAAGCCTGCGGAACTGCTCCGCGCTCATGCTTTCGTAATCAGCCTCCGGCATTGAGCCGAGACCGCCGCGGAGGATGCGCGGCAGCCGGCTTTCCTTCGCCGCGGGCTTTCCGTTATCGGCAGGCGCCTTATCCGCCGCCTTTTCGTCAAAAGCTTCCTTCTTCTTCGGGCCTTCAGCGCCGGCATTCTCCCACATGGAGATGATCTGCCTCGCGGCCTGCGCCTTCGTCATGCCTTCGGGAAGGCTGAGCCTTGCGACGAACGCTTCGCCGAGCTCATAAAGCGCCTGCTTTTCCTCATCGGCGCCTGCCCCGGTTTCGGCCGGAGTCTCTTCGGCCTCGCCCTCTTCGGTCTGCCGGTCTTCCGGTTCAGCCTTTTCCCCGGCGTTCCCGGCCTCCCCGGCGCGCAGTTCGTCGAGGAGCTCTGTCAGTTTCGAACGTTTCTTCATTTCGGTTACGGTTCGTTCCGTGTCCTTTCTTTTGATTCGTATCGCCGCGATCCCCCAAAAACGAAAGAGCCCCGTCAAGCGGTGCTCTTTTCGTCGATCCGGCAATACGTTTTTCCCGAATATTCGCCGGAGAAGTTTTCTGCCTTCCCCCCGAATATGCGGAAAGACGGAAAGAGCGGTGGCCAACGCGATCTCCCATCTATTTCCATTGTATCATATTCGAAAGGCTGTGTCAACTGTTTGGAGATTTCTGTTTGGATATATTCTCTTATACAGAGATTTAAGTGCAGCTTTAACGTTCTGTCTTCATAAAATCGCTTTAGCGCCTTCGCTCTCTCCGTCAGCTCCGATGACGGTATTATAGTTATCACTATATTTTTTCTATATTATCTCTTTATTATTGTGTTCGATTTTTGAACAATCCCTGTTCGATTTTCGAGCAGCCAATGTTCGATTTTCGAACACCTCCTGTGCTAAACCGTCACACCTCTTTCTGCACAAAATATATCCGAGTAAACCGCTCGGAATTGTTGACTAATTCCGAGTTGTATGGTATGATTTCCTCTGCCGAAGGGCAGAATCGGGTAAAAGGAGGCAGCGGATATGAAGCTCAGCACGAAGGGACGCTACGGCATCAAGGCCATGGTCGACCTTGCGACGGAATACGAAAGCGGCGAAAAGCTTTCGATCGCCCAGCTTTCGGAGCGTCAGGGCATCAGCTGCGCCTACCTCGAGCAGCTCATCGCGCTGCTGAAAAAGGCGGGGCTCGTCACGGCCGCACGCGGCGCGCAGGGGGGCTACACCCTCGCGAGGGCTCCGGAAAGCATCTCCGTCGGGGAGGTCCTCAAGGCGCTCGAAGGCAGCACCGCGCTTGTCGACTGCGTCGGCACCGGCGGCACGGACTGTGAAAACGTCTGCTCCTGCGCCGCAAGGCCGCTCTGGCTGAAGCTGCAAAGGCGCATCGACGACGTTCTCGATTCCACCACCATAAAGGATATGGCAGAGGATTACATCGTCCAGCGCGAGCATACGGCCGGGATCGAGAAGTAAATCTGCGGTTTTGCAAGGCTTTCCCTCGGGGGGAAGGCTTGATCTGCCGAAACATACCATAAACCCAACGAAAGGAAATACCCAACATGAAAAAGGTCTACATGGACAATGCGGCGACGACCGCTCTGAATAAGCAAGTTCTTGACGCGATGCTCCCCTACTTCACGGAGATCTACGGCAACCCGTCGAGCCTCCACACCCCCGGTCAGGAGGCGCACAAGGCCGTCGCCAACGCGAGGCAGCAGGTCGGAAAGGCGCTGAACGCCGCCGATCCGGAGCGCGAGATCATCTTCACCGGCTGCGGCACCGAATCCGACAACATGGTCCTGCTCGGCATCGCTCAGCGCTACCAGAAGAAGGGCAAGCATATCATCACCACCGCCGTGGAGCATCACGCCGTACTGTATACCTGCGAGCGGCTCGAAAAGATGGGTTATGAAGTGACCTATCTGCCCGTGGACGAATACGGCCGTGTCACCGCGAAGCAGGTGGAGGAGGCCATCCGCCCCGATACCATTCTCGTTTCCGTCATGTTCGGCAACAACGAGGTCGGAACGATCATGCCGATCGCCGAGATCGGAAAAATCTGCCGCGAAAAGGGCGTTTTCTTCCATACGGACGCCGTGCAGGCCGTCGGCCACGTCCACATCGACGTTCAGGCGATGAACATCGACATGCTCTCCCTCTCCGCCCATAAATTCCACGGGCCGAAGGGCGTCGGCGCGCTGTACGTCCGCAAGGGCATCGTCGTTCCCGCCCTGCTCACCGGCGGCGCGCAGGAGCACAATAAGCGCGCGGGCACGGAG
>JAEEYN010000095.1 GCA_016288175.1 Bacillota bacterium
CTCCGCATCGAAGGCCCCATGGATGTTGAGGATCGCGAAAAGCAGATGCTTGCTCTGAAAGCCATCACCAAGGAGCTCGACGACCGCGGCATCAATGTTGAGATCGTTGCTGACGAATGGTGTAACACCCTCGAGGACATCAAGTACTTTGCGGACAACAAGGCCGGCCATATGGTCCAGATCAAGACCCCTGACCTCGGCGGCATCAACAACACCATCGAAGCCGTTCTTTATTGCAAAGAGCGCGGCATCGGCGCTTACCAGGGCGGTACATGCAACGAGACCGACCGCAGCGCACAGGTTTGCGTACATTGCGCGATGGCGACGCGTCCCGACCAGATCCTTGCAAAACCCGGTATGGGCGTTGACGAGGGCTACATGATCGTTTACAACGAGATGCAGCGCATCCTTGCTTACCACAGGGCAAAGCAGGCCAAGTAATTTAGTTCGAAATTAACAGAACAGCCGGGGGAATCACCCTCGGCTGTTTTCTTATCGGATCCTATCGTTTTCGTTTGAGTAAAACAAGCGTTGTCACTGTTACGAGAGTCAAGCATCCAGCGATAAGGATGATTATCAACGGCGAAAAGCCAGACGTCTCATTCGCTGCGTTGCCCGATTTTTCTGTCGGGGAAGGTGTAAAAGGTTCACGGCTTTCTTCCGGAGCAACAGAAACAATCGGAACTGCAGATATGATTTCCGTGCTCTGAGGTTCTGCAGACTGCGTTTCAAGCGGTTCGGGTTCATCGTTAACATTCGGCGTCGGTTCCGGCGTCGGAGTGAAACACGGCTGCTGACTGTAGCTCAAAGAGAAACAGCGTTCGTACAGTATCTGATCCGTAAAATGATGATCCGAACTGAGTACAGGGATCTGTACGGGCAGTTTGCCTTTCGGTGAATCATCAACGCTGAAAATGCAATATACGGCCGCAGGGAGATTCGGTCCGTATTGCAGAGAAGCACCTTCATTAACGCGAGGATCTTCGTTCATTCCCTTCGATGAGTATGCAAGAATTATCGCGTCGGCCTTTTGAAAACGGGCGGCGTCATACGGCAGATTTGCGCTCAGTAAAACGAATCTGTTTCCGTTTTCATGAACTGAATCGATCAGCGAATCGATCATTCGCGCTGTGCTGCCTCGCAAAGCAGATGCCGAACGAACCTCTGAAACGACGATCACGTTATCGGCGCCGCGGATCTTTCCGCGCAGATAGTCAAGGCTTCTATCCTTGTATGAATAAATCTCAATTGCAGTTCCGTTCGGTGTTTTCCCGTCATTTCGCAAAAGGTCGACTGCGTACTGCATTGAAAGGTTTTCACTGTCATCGGAAGTAAGAATAATGGTCTTTTCATTGGAACGGTTCAGCGGAAGTGTACAGTCTTCATTCTTTATAAGCGTAACAGCACTCTTGGCAAGCTCCCATTCCTGCGCGTGGTGGGCAGCGGAACCGACCAGATTCTCTGCTTCTTCTATGCGGCTTTGAAGATTTGATCCGTCATACGGCATTGTAAGCCCGTGACGCTGCTTGAGACGCAGTATACGTGTCACTGCTGCATCTACCTTCTCCATCGAGATATCGCCGTTCTCGGCCATCGTGACAAGCCGTGAGATATAGTTCTCCAGCAGTTTTATTCCGTTGCTGCCGTATGACGCAACGGGCATCAAAAGCAGGTCGACACCCGCGTTTATCGCAAGCTTGGCGGTGTCGTAGATATCGAAATGTTTGCCGAGCGCATCCATCATCATTCCGTCAGTGATAACAACTCCGTCAAAACCCATGTCTCCGCGAAGAATGTCCGAAATTATCTTTTTGGAAAGCGTTGCCGGAAGGTAAACCTTCTCTCCTGTGCTTTTTGAAATATAAGTTGTATTTTCGATCTGCGGGAACTGAATATGCGCTGTCATGACCATCTCCGCGCCGGCATCTATGCAGCGTTGGAAGGGGATGAGTTCACGCTGCTTGAGTTGGTCGTAACTGCTGTTAACGAGCGGAAGACCCGTATGACTGTCAGTCGAGGTATCGCCATGACCGGGGAAATGCTTGAGCGCTGCAATAGTGCCCGCGCTCATAAGACCGCTCATGTATTTGATTCCGCGATCACTGACGTTCGAAGCGCTGTCGGAGAAAGAACGAACTCCGATAACCGGATTTGATGGATTTGAGTTGATATCGACATCCGGCGCAAAGTCTACGCTGATGCCGAGTGCCGCTAACTCACTGCCGATAATGCTTCCTGCAGTATAAGCTGCATTAATGTCTTCGATCGCGCCTAGAGCCATGTTGCCCGGAGTCTGTGTTCCGTGCCCGAGACGCGTGATCGTTCCGCCTTCCTGGTCGACGCAGACAAGCAGCTGCATCCTTGAATAACCTCCCGAAGCATTTTCCGATTGAACTGCATCGATGTATCTCACAGTATCCGCGTTTTCGGCTGTGTTCTGCGCGAAAAGTATGATGCCTCCGAAACAGTATTTGTTCAAAGCATTCTTCACTGGATCGGAAAGGATCTGACTGCCGCTGCCGTCGGAATAATAACCGAAGCTCACAACGAGCATCTGGCAAATCTTTTCCTCCGTCGTCATGCCGGAAAGGATTTCGGAGCATATGTCTTCGGCGGAGGATTTATTTGCGGCGGGAAAGAAACCGAAAAGAAGCACGGCTGCAAGCAATATCGATATCGAATTTCGAATAAATCTACGCATAGATCTTTCCTGTTCCGAACATACGGAACATATCATCTTAATTTAATAATTATACTGCAGTTTCGGCAGCATCTCAAGCTCAACTTACTCCAAAAAACGTACAGATTCCGCTGGATATCATCGGCGAAATGTGCTATTATGTATTTGTCGGAATCTATGCTAACGGAAAGGAGACAGCGACGTGATCGATATTAACGAACTGAAAGAAAAACTGAAGTCGGTCAAGCTCCTTTCCGATGATCAGGTCACGGATATTGTAAACGCCGTTATCGCTCGCCTGAATCCCGTTAAGAATCTTTCCGAAGAAGAACATGTCTACACCGATGAACCTATCGGCGCTCCGCTTCATCGGGATAAGTTTGAACGCATACGCAAAGATGATGCAGCCGAAGAACGGATCGCAGCAATGAGGAAGATTCCTTTTGAAAGAGCCAATCGCGGAAAGCTTCCGGACGAAATCTTTTTCCTGCAGGCGAAGTACATGGCTGATTTCGAAGACAACTATACTCCGCCTTTCGCCGAACACAGCGATTTTCGCAGACAGGAACTTGGGCGTTATTTTTCCGGTTTTCAATCAATGTCCGTGAAAAGCCTCCGAGTCTATTATACCTGGAGAACAAAGCTGCGCGGCGGTGAACTCCTTCGAACTTCACTGACCAATGCTTTTATCTATGCAACCGAATTGATCCACTGCATCGGATACGAATCAAAGGAAGACGCATACGAAGCTTTGAGGACATTCACCGAGCATTATTCGGAGCTTGACAGCCGTTTTTCGAATTTCGGGAAAAAGTGGCTGAAAGATTTTGCTGTTTTCTATGATCTTCCCGCTTCGTTGGTGACCGAAAACGGGTCTGCAGCGGAATCGATAAAAGCGCTTTCAGCTCCTTTTATTCCAGATGATGACGCGCTTTACTCGGCGATAAAGCTTAATTCTTCATATAACCCGGAGAATTCGCGCTTTATGAACGCTCATCCGAATGACAGCATGCATGTTGTCTGCCGCGTTTACAGAGCACTTATGGCATCAGACCGCAAGGAAGCTTTTAGGCACTATGTCGGTACTTTTACGGAAAGCGCATACGATCTTTTCGGCGCGGCGATGTTCTGCGCAAGGAACTGTTCCGGCGACCGTGTATACCGAGCCGACGGCTTGACGAACTATGTCTCAAGAAACGGGAAATGGTATGTTGAACGCTTGACTCGAACTGCGAAGCAGAATCAGGAGCTTGGCAGGCTTCTCAAGAACATTGACCATGTCATGCGTGTGCGCTGGAAATTTGCCTCCAAGATCAAACCGGACGGATTAACGGAAGAGCTTACCTCGCTTATCAACGAAGAGATCAATGAGTACCTTGCAGAAAAGCGAATAATAAAGCGGCAATCGATCAAGCTCGATCTCGATAAACTGCCTTTGATCCGCAGCTCTGCGGATGAAACAGCGGAGCTTCTGCTGACAGAGGAGGATATCGAAGCGGAGCAGACACTTTCGGAAACTCACGCGGTTGCGATGCCCGAGGAGACCGAAGAGTATTCACCGACAGCGGAGGAGAACAAGAACGATCTCGATTTGCCCGAGTTTTCCGACGCAGAAAAAGTTTTGCTGAATTGTCTGATAAACGAAGAACCGTATTCTGAAAAACTCCAATTGCTCGGTGTGCTTCCGTCGATCGCGGCGGACAGCTTGAATGAAAAATTAATAGATCGGTTCATGGATACCGTCATCGTTGACACCGGGAACGGTTTTGAACTGATCGAGGACTATATAGAGGATCTGAAAGGAATCGTCGATAAATTATGAAGGTACCAAAAAGGATAGCTTCTGTCGTTATAAATTCACTTAAAGGCGGCGTAGTGCCGCGAATCGGTCTTCCGTACATCACAGTCGGCAGGGAACCGGAAATTCGGGCTTTGCTTCGCGACGTCGATATCGTTGCAGACGGCGGCGCATGCTTCAGGTTTATCGTCGGAAAATACGGCAGCGGAAAAAGCTTTCTGCTCCAAACGATACGCGGATATGTAATGGATCGCAACTTCGTTGTCGTTGATGCGGACCTTTCGCCGGAACGCCGTCTCCACGGCACAAAGGGGCAGGGACTTGCGACTTATAAAGAACTTATCCGAAATATGTCAACGAAGACAAGGCCCGAAGGCGGCGCGTTGACGCTGATCCTCGATCGCTGGATAAGTTCGGTTCGCGCTGAAGTCGCCGAAGAGACCGGACTTTCTCCGGAAAGCCCCTCTTTCAGGTCAGGCGTTGAAAAGAAGATCAATTCAATTATTTCTTCACTCAGTGAGATGGTACACGGATTCGATTTCGCAAGGCTTTTGAACGCATACTATTCCGCCTCCGAAGATGGTGACGATTACAGAAAAGGTCTTGTTGCGAAGTGGTTCCGCGGTGAATACACAACTAAGGCCGAGGCGAAGAGCGAACTCGGCGTCAGTATCATAATCACAGATGACGACTGGTATGACTATCTGAAGCTGTTCGCTTCATTCCTCAAAAGGGCGGGGTACAGCGGACTCATGATAATGATCGATGAGCTCGTGAATATTTACAAGATCCCGAACGCGATATCAAGGCAGTATAATTATGAGAAGCTGCTGACAATGTACAACGACGCTCTGCAGGGCAAGGCGCACTACATCGGCATGATAATGGGCGGGACCCCGCAATGCATTGAAGATACAAGAAGAGGCGTGTTCAGCTACGAAGCCTTGCGCTCGCGCCTGGAAGCAGGAAGGTTCAGCAAGCAGAACGAGCTCAACGATATGATGTCTCCGGTAATACGCCTGACGCCGCTTTCGAAAGAAGAGATGCTGATCCTTGTTGAGAAGCTTTCCGCCATACACGCCGGTCTCTTCGATTATGAAGAGCGAATGACGCAGAATGATTTCCTTGATTTTATCCGGATCGAGTATTCAAGAGTCGGCGCAGAAACGCAGATAACTCCGCGCGAAGTTATCAGAGATTTCATAGAATTGCTTGATCTCGTCTGCCAGAATCCGTCTTTGAGTCCGAAGGAGCTCCTGCAAAGCGAAAGCTTCAGTTTCGCTGCGCCGGAAAGCGATGGTTCGGATCTGCTTTTCGAGGAGTTTGAGATCTGATGGATACTTTTTCGAAATTCGCGCCGTTTATACAGGATTTCATCTACCGCAACGGCTGGGAAAGCTTAAGGGCGATCCAGGTTGCGGCGGCCGATGTTATTTTCAACTCCGATGACAACCTGCTTCTTTCCGCATCAACCGCATCCGGAAAGACCGAGGCTGCCTTTTTCCCGATACTTACGGAGTTCTTTGAAAACCCGCCTACCTCTGTCGGCGCGCTCTATATCGGTCCGCTGAAAGCGCTTATCAACGACCAGTTCGACCGACTTAATGAGCTCTGCGCGGAAGCCGAGATCCCCGTCTGGCATTGGCACGGCGACGTTGCTTCATCGCATAAGTCCAAACTTATCAAGAATCCCTCTGGCATTCTTCAGATAACTCCGGAATCGCTCGAAGCGTTGCTTCTGCATAAGCATTCATATGTTCCGAAGCTTTTCGGCGACCTTCGCTATATCGTTATCGACGAGGTCCACTCTATAATGCGCGGAGACCGCGGCGGTCAGGCGCTTTGCCTTATCGAAAGGCTTTCAAAGCTTGCCGGAGTTAATCCGAGGAGGATCGGACTTTCCGCGACTATCGGCGATTTAGAAGCGACCGGCGAATTCCTCTCGTCCGGCACAGGTCGAAAAACAGCAATACCGAAGATCGAAACTAAGGGTATACGCTGGCGGCTTTCTATGGAACATTTCTATGTTCAGAATACCCAGGCTTCCGATGACGACGGGCGCAAAGACTTTGCTCCCGTCGAGAATGCTTTGAGCGTTCTTGATGAAAAGAGCGACATTGCCCCCGATAACGCCGACCCCGGCATCGGATACATTTTCGAACATACACGAAATAAAAAATGCCTTGTTTTCTGCAATTCACGCGAAGAGTGCGAGGCTGTTACCACAACGCTTCGGCATTACTGCGAAGTTAAAAACGAACCTGACCGATTCCTGATCCATCACGGCAATCTTTCCGCTTCATACAGAGAAACAGCCGAAGACGCGATGAAGGATGAGGACCGCTTGATGACAACAGTCACAACGGCAACGCTCGAACTCGGCATCGATATCGGCCGCCTTGAACGCGCGTTCCAGATCGACGCGCCGTTCACCGTTTCATCGTTTCTGCAGCGCATGGGCCGCACGGGAAGGCGAAACTCTCCGCCGGAAATGTGGTTTGTTATGCGCGAGGACATGCCCGAACCGCGAGCGATGCTGCCTGATACCGTTCCGTGGAAGCTGCTGCAGGGAATCGCTCTTGTTCAGCTGTATCTCGAGGAGCGTTATGTCGAACCGCCGAAACTCGACCGTCTTCCGTATAGTTTGCTGTACCATCAAACGATGAGCACGCTCGCATCATGCGGGGAGATGAGTCCGGCGGAGCTCGCATCCAGAGTCCTTTCGCTAAGTTTCTTCCATAGGATAAGCGTCGATGATTATCGGGCCCTGCTTCGGTATATGCTTGAAAACGATCATATCGAGCGAACCGAGACCGGCGGTCTAATAATCGGCATTGCAGGTGAGCGAATAGTCAACAGTTTCAAGTTCTATGCCGTATTTCAGGAGAATGTGGAGTACACGGTCCGCAGCGAATCTGAAGAGCTCGGAACGATCGTTATGCCTCCGCCGGCGGGGGAGAAGATCGCGATCGCTGGTCATGTTTGGCTCGTCGAAGAAGTCGACCATAAGCGTCATCTCGTTTACTGTACGCTTGTAAAAGGCAAAGTTCCTGCTTACTTCGGGGAATGCCCCGGAGATATTTCCACGAAAGTCCTCGAGCGGATGAAACAGGTTCTGAACGAGGATAAGTCTTATCCTTACCTTATGAAAAATGCCGCAGCAAGGCTGAACATTGCGCGGCATACAGCCGAAAACTCAAGGGCGGCATACGATCCGCTGATCTGTCTTGGCGGCGATACATGGGCGCTTTTCCCTTGGCTCGGTTCGTATGCTTTCCTTGCGCTTGAAAGACTCATTAAAATCAAATGCGCTGCAGACCTCGGCTTGAAAGGTATGGATTCATCAAGGCCGTACTTCATCACCTTCCGGATGAAGGCTTCAAAAGAACAGTTTTTCCATATCGTATCGGAGAAAGCCGCTGAAGACTTCGATCCGCTTGAACTCGTTTACGAGGGCGAAGTTCCTGTTTTCGAGAAGTATGATGAATTCGTTCCGAAGGAACTTGTTCGCAAGGGATTTGCATACGGCATTCTCGGCGTTGACGAAATGAAAAAGAGAGCCGCCGAATGGGCAGCTCTCGGTCAAATTGAGAATTAGCTTATTCTCCGAAAAGATCTGCAAGAACTTCCGCAGCGGAAAGCGAAGCGTAGCCATCGGGATCCGTCATAGCTCCTGAAAGGTCCCAGCGAAATACACCCGTGCTTCCGCTGCGGGCAAAGCGCACGAACTTTTCATACGATTTCATTACAACGGGGTATCTGGATGCCCAGACGGGATAATACTCATTTTGGTAATATGAAGCAAGCCGATAGGCTTCACAATCCTTGCTGTCTCCGTTCGGATTCAAGGCGCTGAGCTGCACGCCGCCGCCTTTATGCTCCGTAACGCTCTTGGACGGCGATGAATGAATAATAACAACACTCCCGTCGCTGCATCTGCCGACGCAGACCCAGACATGATCGGACATGCTTACGATGTCGCCGGGGCGTATGTCATTTTCAAATGATGCGGAACTCCAACTGCCTAAAGCATATTCCGAAGCAAAGGATTTTGCCATCTTGGAAGATTTCATAACATAACCGCTTTGCCCGGAAGCTGTTTCGAGCGTATTGTACATCACCCAGCCGACATATCCGGAGCAATCGAGACCCGCATAGTAGTATTCATTCCATTTACCGAAAGGATAATAACTTGTTTCGGGATGCTGACTGTCTTTATAAAGATAGTCGGCATTTTGGCTTCGAAAGAAGCTTTCCCAAGTGCCGCTGACACCGATGCTCGTTGACTGAACGGATGAACCTACATCCTGCCAATCCCATCCTCCGCCGTAGACATAAAGCGTTGTGCCAAGCGGCATAAAGGCCGTTTTGAGGAAGTTTTTGAGCGTTTGTTTGCCCGGCGTTCCGGAGATAACGGGGGAGTATGGCTCAATTGACGAAGTCAGCCGAACCGAGATTATCTCTCCGTTCTTTGCCGCAACGTGATAAGAGTAACCTTCCATCAGGCGGTTCTGGATTGAGAAATCATCGATATTCTTGATTGAGAAGAGTTTTTCTTCTGAGCCTACAAGAAAACGGTAGACTTTTGCTCCTGCAGCCTGTACTGCTGCGGCGTTTATATGCCCATAGCCTTTAACTCCGAGGAAGAAAGCGTCGAACTCCGCTTCATTATCGGGATTCATGGTCTGCGTCACTTCCGGTGCATCGGTGGGGAATACCGGCGCTGTGGATTCGGGTTGAGGCGTCGCAGTCAGTTCTGCTGTCGGCAATTCGGTTCCGGGAAGTTGAGTTCCGACGTCACCGATATTGAACGGAGTCTCGGTGGGAGTTTGTGTATCGGCGGGCTGCGTTAAAACCGGCAGAGATGTCTTGCCCGGAAAGATAGACTGATCGTTTGCATCGGCGCTTTTTGCCCCGCAAGATGTAAGGATGAAGAGAAACGCTGCAACGGCAAAAAGAAAGAGGATCCTTCCGTGGAATCCTTTTCCTAAGCCCCGAGATCCTCTGCTTTTCATCTTATCCTGCTCTGTGTCCTGCAATCAGCAGGAACCGCTCCTTCAGTGTTTTTCCGATATGTCATGATACCAAAGTATTCGACTTTTGTCAACATCAACGAACTTGATCAATGCGGTTTTTGCTTGACATAGAGATGCGAAAACACTATACTGATTTTGAAAAACAATGAAAGGCAGCCTTCGATATGGATGCGATCAGGACAGAAAAACTCAGCAAATACTACGGCAGCGCAAGAGGCATAATCGATGTCGACCTTGCCGTTGAAAAAGGCGACTTCTACGGGTTTATCGGCCCTAACGGCGCAGGAAAAAGCACACTTATCAGAACGCTTCTCGGCATTATCTCGAAAACATCGGGAAGCGCTTCGGTACTCAATTTCGATTGTTCGGCAAATAAGAACGAGATCCTGACGAATGTCGGTTACCTTCCTGCCGAGGCATCATTCTATAACCGAATGACTGTTTCGGAATTGATCCGTTTTTCGGCAAAGCTCAGGAAGCGCGATTGTAAAAGAGAGGCCGATGAACTCATTGAGCGTCTGCGGCTTGAACCGGATAAAAAGATCGGCCAGCTTTCGCTCGGGAACCGCAAGAAAGTCGGTATTGTCTGTGCGATGCAGCACAAGCCAGAGCTTTATATCCTCGATGAGCCGACAAGCGGACTCGACCCGCTGATACAACGAGAGGTTTTCGAATTGCTTCATGAGCGCAATGACGAAGGTGCAACCGTTTTCCTTTCAACCCATGTTCTTTCCGAGATCGGTCATCACTGCAAACATGCGGGTATTATACGCGAGGGCAGACTGCTCCTGAGCGATGCGGTCGAAAAAATCACTCACACAGGAGCCAAGCTTGTTACCCTCCGCGGTGTTCGTGAACTTCCTCCGATGGTCGGAGTCAAGAAACTGCGTCAGGAAAACGACACAGTCAGCTTCGTCTGCACAGAAGGAATCAAACCCTTGCTGAAGCTGCTTTCATCGGCTGATTTCGACGATATGACAGTGGAAGACCCGGATATTGAAGAAGTGCTGATGAGCTATTATGATACTATTGATCAGAAGGAGGCGAAATAAAATGACAGTTTACCTTCATGAATTGAAACGCGGCCGCTCAACAACTCTGATTTGGTCTGCCGTGATCGCTTTCCTCCTCGCCGTCAGTATTTTGATTTTCCCGATGATGCTCGACAGCATTGACGAATTGAACCAAGCTCTTCAAAGCATGGGCGATTTCGCATCCGCTTTCGGTATCGGCAAACTCGGCATCTCTGATTTCATCGGATATTATTCCCTTGAATGTGGGGAGATGCTCGGAATCGGCGGTGCGATTTTTGCTGCGCTTTGCGGTATATCAATACTTTCCCGTGAAGAAAATGAACACACCGCAGAGTTTCTTCTAACGCATCCTATCTCAAGAACAAGGATCGCGGGCGAAAAGCTGCTTTCCGTTTTTACTCATATAACAGCACTGAATATGATTTGTTCGGTCGTAACTTTTTTCTGCATTCTGATAATCGGGCAGCATCCTTCATTCAGGATCATGGCGCTTATCATGTTGTCATATTACCTGCTTCATATCGAGATCGCAGCGATATCTTTCGGAATTTCCGCTTTCCTGAAAGGACGAGGTACCGGGATCGGGATTGGGATCGCGCTGCTTTTCTATTTCATGAGTATGCTTTCGAATATCACCGATAATATGAGATTCATGCAGTGGCTTACTCCTTTCTCTTATGCAAACGGATCATGGATCGCCGAACATCAAACGCTTGATTTTCGCTTCATCGCGATCGGCGCCGCGGTTTCGGCTGCGGCGATCATTGCCGGTTTTATAAAATACAACAAGAAGGATATTGCCGCATAACGGGGGAGGCTGAATATGAAAAAAGCATTGGTCGTTTATTATTCACTCGACGGAAATACAAAAGCTGCCGCCGAAGAGATTTCAGAAAAGCTTTCCTGCGATTCGGAGGAGATCCGGCTTGTTAAGCCTATGCCTAAAAGCAATTTCGCAAGGTTCATCGTCGGCGGCGGACAGGCAACACTCAAAAAGATCGTTCCGATCAAGCCGCTTGAGCACACCCCCAAAAACTATGACTGCATAGTTATCGGAACACCCGTCTGGGCAGGTAAACCTTCTTCACCGATCATGAGCTTCATTGACGGCTGCAGTCAGAAGGAAAAGATTATCGCAGCGTTCTCTTCAAGCGCCGGAGGCGACAACGGTAAATGCGTTGCGGCTCTCAGGAAAAAGCTGCCGTCGATCGTATTGGACTGCGCTCTCGGAGATCGGCGCGGCAAATATGCCGACAGGAACACAGAGAATATTTCCTCTTTTATTGAAGCATTACGGAAATTTCTGAACACCGATCAATAAACAGCAAACAGATCGCAGCGTGCAGCCCACTTGCAGCGATCTGTTTCTTTCTACGGTAAGTATTGTATAGGATCTTTGATAGCACAATATACTTTGGCTATCAGTTGATTTCCAATTGAACATGAGATTCTTGTCTGCTATAATTTAGGTGCAGTAAAGCGACGGAAGGAGCAATGATATGACAAGTATTCGTGAAGGCAATGGCATTATTACAATTTTCGCGGGTTCCGCAAGTAAGCCTTTCGCAACAAAAATGTGCGAATATCTCGGCGTTGATCTCGGCAAATCCACGACCCATATTTTCTCCGAAGGCGGCATCTATGTCCGCGCAGACGAGTCCATCCGCAACAAAGATGTCTATATCGTCCAGTCAATCGGCAAGGACCCGAACAACGCTTTCACGGAGCTGATCTTCTGGATCGACGCTTTTAAACGCGCAAGCGCAAACTCCATCACGGCGATCATTCCATACTTCGGTTATGCCAAGGCCGATAAAAAGGACGAGCCCCGTGTTTCGATCCGCGCAAGAGTATGCGCAGACTGCATCGAACTCTGCGGCGCCGACCGCGTTATCTGCATGGATCTTCATGCTCCGCAGGTTCAGGGCTTCTTCTCCAAACCCGTTGACCATCTTTACGCCAGTCCGCTGCTCTGCGAATACGCAAGGCGCATGGGCATTGTCGATGAAGAACTCGTTGTTGTTTCTCCTGATGCCGGATCTGCAAAGCGCGCAAGGGCATATGCAAACATGCTTGGTGTAAGCGTCGCAATCGGCGATAAAGTCCGCATCGGTCATGATGAGAACCCCAACGCCATCGAGATCATCGGTGATGTCAAGGGCAAGCGCTGCATGGTCGTCGACGACTTCACGATCAGCGGAAACACGCTTTGCAAGGTCGCCTACGGTCTGATGGACAAAGGCGCTAAGGAAGTTTACGCCTTCCTGTCCCATGCGATCGTAAAAGAAGACGCCGTCGCGAGGATCGAAGCGAGCCCGATCAAGATGCTCGTTACGACCGATACCGTCGATAATACCGACGTGCTCAAGGATTCCAAGAAGATCAAGATCGTCTCCGCCGCTCCGCTGTTTGCGGAAGCCGTCCGCACGATCCACGAAAAAGCCGCGATGGCCGATATGTTCGCAAATCTGCCGAAGCGCCTGCTCGATATGAGCTTAGAGAACACCAAATAATTTACCCCCGCACGACGCGGAGCTGAATATGGACGACCTGTTTTCACGGTCAATTCAACAAAATGCGCCCCTTGCCGACAGGATGCGGCCGACGACACTCGATGAGTTCATCGGTCAGGATCATATCGTCGGCAGGGGTTCTTTGCTGCGCCGCGCAATCCAGACAGATTCACTTCAAAGCTCTATCTTTTGGGGGCCTCCCGGCTGCGGCAAGACGACGCTCGCTCAGATAATTGCCAATACAACAAACAGCAATTTTGTTAAGCTCAATGCCGTCACGACAGGTGTAAAGGAAGTCCGAGAAGTAATTGCAGAAGCTGAGCGCAATTTGAAGCTCTACGGCCGTCAGACATTCCTTCTGCTCGACGAATGCCATCGTTGGAGCAAGGCTCAATCCGATTCGATCCTCCCCGCGCTCGAAAACGGTACAGTCAAATTCATCGGTTCAACAACGGAGAATCCGATGATCTCGATGACAGGCGCGATAGTGAGCCGCTGCCGTTTGTTCCAGTTCTATCCGCTCAGCGTCGAAGATGTAAAAAAAGCAATGCTGCGCTCAATCGAGGACAACGACAAAGGCCTCGGGATGTATTCGCCTGTTGTAGATGAAGATGCAATGAATCATATTGCGGTAACGGCGAACGGTGATGCGCGCTCAGCTTTGAACGCTCTTGAGCTTGCTGTGCGAACGACCGAGCCCGAGCAGGGTAGAGTGCATATAACAAAAGCCATAGCCGCCGAGTCAATTCAGAAGAAGGTCATGAAGTGCGACGAGCAGCAGATGTACGATATGCTATCCGCATTCTGCAAATCACTTCGCGGCGGCGACAGCAACGCAGCGCTTGCATGGTTTGCGCGGCTTATCTATGCCGGTCTTGATCCGAGAATCATTTGCAGAAGGATAATCGCACACGCTTCGGAGGATGTCGGTCTTGCAAATCCAGCCGCAATGCAGCAGGCTGTAGCTGCAGCTCAGGCGCTCGAATTCATAGGCCTTCCTGAAGCAAGATTAAGCATCACGCAGGCGATTATCTTTGTTTGCGAAAGCCCGAAATCCAATTCCGTCGTTATGGCGATGAATGCCGCATTTGCGGATGCCGAATCAACGATCGACGAACCTGTGCCCATTCATCTTCGCGATACATCTTTCAAAGGTGCGGATAAACTCGGCCATGGCGTCGGTTATAAGTATCCTCACGATTATCCGAACCACGAAGTTGAACAGGAATACATGCCGCCTTCCGTAAAGGGAAAAGAGTATTATGTTCCATCGGAGATGGGAACGGAAGCAAGGATCAAGGCGAGGCACGACGCAAAGAAGCGAAACTGAAACCGGAAACCGATTTCAGATATATTTTCAAAATAATAGTGACAAAACGGTTTGAATGTGCTATAATCCCATCTTGTGTAAGCCAATGTGGCTCAGTTGGTAGAGCAGCGCATTCGTAATGCGCGGGTCAAGGGTTCGAGTCCCTTCATTGGCTCCATTCGGGGCGTAGCGCAGTTTGGTAGCGCGTTTGGTTCGGGACCAAAAGGCCGTGGGTTCAAATCC
>JAEEYN010000010.1 GCA_016288175.1 Bacillota bacterium
GAGATTTCAGGCAACGATTATTATCGCGTTACCGAGCTCAAAGCCGGCGACAAGATCATTATCGCGCATGATGCTTTTGCGATGACCAACACTCTCGTAAGTAACAACAGGCGTCTTCACGCGGTTCCCGTCACACATACTGTCAGCGGTAATGAGCATATTACCGTTTCCACAGCAGATGATACCAACGTTCAGTGGGAAGTTATTGCAAGTAACACTTCGGGTTATTACTACCTGAAGAATGTTGCTAACGGCATGTACCTCGATCTTGACTCCAGCGGATACGTCACGCTTGTCAGCTCTCAGACCAGCTCCACTGCGGTTTGGAAGTATGACGGTTCTGACCTCAGCACGACTAAGAGTTCGTCGTATCCCTATCTGAAGCTCTCCGACGAGTTTGTCAATTTCGATACCACGGGTACCGCAAACCGCGACATCCGACTCTACGCCGCAAGCCGCAAGTACAACGTCACCTTCATGGACGGCTACAACAACACCCAGATCGGTGCTGTTCAGCAGGTCGAGGAAGGCGGCAGTGCGATCCCGCCTGAGGCGCCGGACCATTCCGCACAGGGATATATCTTCAACGGTTGGAACAAGTCTTACGACAATATCACCGAAGATACTGTCATCACCGCTCAGTACGTTAATGTCAGCACTCTGAGCTATACCGTCACCTTCCATTATATGCTCAGCGACGGTACATGGACCGATGTAAGCCAGTCCGTGCAGCACGGCAGCGCGGCTAACCCGCCCACCGTTCCCACTCCGCCCGAAGGCTATACTTTCAACAGCTGGGATAAGAATTACAACAACATTACTTCCAACCTGACCATCAACGCTGTTTATAAGCAGGTCGCGACGACGAAGTACGTCATCACCCTCCGCGCTGTTTACGGCCGTGCGAACACGACGTATGAGACCCATATCAACTGGTTCGCGAACGACGATACGACCGGAACCGAGAACAGCGTAGTCCAGAGGGATGAACGCCTCACGATCAACAACGGTTACGACATCCCGACTCCCGATACGTTCTACAATGGAACGATCGACCATAAACGTGGCGACACTTACACCCCGACCGGACTCGCTTGGGAAGATCATATCTTCCTCGGCTGGGCAAGGATCCCCACCACCGGTTCCAACGTCAACGGCACCGCGCATCCGGAATTCAATGAAGACAACCTCTATGTGAAGTGGGTCGCCAATGAATCCGAAACTCACGGCGGTCACTACGTGCTTGTCAATGCGGAAGAAGGCATCGCTGCCGGCACGACCGTCACCCAGGTCGCCGCAGACGAGATGCGTCCTTACCACGACATGTACGCGGTTTGGGCAACCGTCTTCTACGTGTACCATTCCGGTACCAACACCGTTGAGAAGATCGTCACCACTACCAAGGGCAGCACGACCTATAACCTCGCAGAGAAAACCAGCGCGGGCTATCTCTATGGCGGTTATTACACCGAGTATGCGGGCGTTTCCAATAACTATGACACCAAGACCAGCATCAACTGGAACGAGAATCAAGCTATTTGGAAATCTGACAACACCCTTGACCTCGAAGCAATGTGCGACAGCGGCGTAGACACCGGCACCGGCGCTAAGAAGTACAACGGCAGCAATGTGAAATGGGATTCCACCAAGGCTTACACTGCAGAGAACGGTCTTGCAATCACTCCTGTTGCAGGTACTACCTATTACATCAAGGAAGTTCCCGCTGCGAAGTATCTGCGTCCGTACCTCCACTACACCTACTACGAGGTATCCAGCGATCCTAAGCCCATTGCAACCGCATGGCTTATCAGTGACGTTGATGACCTCAACTATCAACAGTCCGGCTTTGTGATCATCGACGGCAACAACGCAGCTCAGATCATCAGGTCCCTCACCGTTCAGACTCAGCACGGCGACACGACCGAGACTCTGACTGCAGCAAGGCTCTTCGGTGCACGCGGTTACCTGAGCTATCTGACCGTTATCAACGACGGCAGGAACGGCGAGGATCCGGTACATATGCTTGCTTCCGGCAACCTTGTTGCTCAGTATTGGGTAACCCCCGATGGCCTGATGGTCACCGGTACAGCTGTTCGTACCTACTCGAACCTTGACAGCACTCTGATCAGCGCAGACACCACCGAAGGTTCTTCGTCGATCACGGTATTTAGTTCGGGCAACTAATCTCAAGAGGTGAACAAAATGAAAAAAGCATTTGCGATTCCCTTTATTCTCAACTCTCAGGGCGGTACCAAAGACGGCGTAATCGGCGGCGGTACCGGCCAGAGTGGTTCCGACCCTATCGGTAATGCAATGTCATTCACCGAATGGGCACAATCCAACTACTGGCAGACCTATGACCAGGATTATGGAAACGGCGACGGCATAGCCGACATGGCAGAGTATGGCATGTGGTGGGCCGACTGCGAATTCACGTATGACCAGTGGATCAACGCAGGCAACAGTCAGCAGGACTGGGAAGAATTCGTTGTTCCCAATCAGTGGTAAGATCTTTCAGCTAAGCGTTAAGCGCGGAGCCCATGGCTCCGCGCTTTTCATATTGACATTGTTTTGATGCGGGTTTAAAATAGATTATAATGAATTAATATGTGAACGTATGAGAAACCGTGTTTTTGAAGTCGAATATGCCGGGCACAGGGTAAGGTACAGCTTCCTCTTCCCTACTTGTCGGTTTTACTTTCGAAACTATATAAATGTTTCCGAAAGCGATGAGTTCGATGTCAGGATCACACCGGATTTGCTCGAACTCGGTCGGCCTCTTCTTCCGCCTGATGCTCTTGAGCCATATATCGAATACCGTGTTCTGATTTCGGAAACTGCGCGCGAACTGCTTAAATACGGTTGCAGTATTTTTCATGCGTGTGCTTTTGTTTACAAGGGTTATGCATGGCTGTTGACAGGTCCGAGCGGTATCGGGAAAACAACCCAGTTCTTTAACTGGCAGCGTATGCATTCAAACGAGATCGATATGATAACCGGTGATATGCCCGTTCTTGAATCCGGAAACGACGGTCGTATCTTCGTTCATTCAACAAGCTGGTGCGGCAAAGAGAATCTCGGCAAAAGAGGCCTGCATGCGCCGCTTGCCGGAATCGTTCTACTTGAGCAAGGTTCAGAGAACACGCTTTCTCCCCTGTCACCGCACGATGCTGTTTTCCCCTTTTTCAGGCAGTTTATGGTTCAGCCCGAAACCGAAGAGCAGTGTATCGCGCTTGCGTCGCTTATGGATCGGCTTCTGTCCGCCGTTCCGGTTTGGAAACTGACCAATATAGGTGATAATATTTCAACCGAAATGATTCGTGAAACGTTTAATAAACGTATCCTCGAACTTGACGGAGGTACCGATGGAACGCTATAAAACGAGACCCGGTGTTGTCCTGACTGAGATTTGCGGAGAGTATGTTCTCGTTTCTGCAAAAATGAATCTCGGTGTTTGTCCATACGTTACCACTGTAAATGAGACCTCCGCTTTCCTTTGGAACAGGCTGATCGAAGGAGCTGATTTTGCTTCGCTCATGCAGGCTGTCCGCGAAGAATACGAGATCGACGATGTTTCCGCTGCGGAGGACGCCGTCCGCGCTTTCCTCTCGCAGATGATCGAGCTTAACTACATTATCCCGGAGGATTAAAGACAAATGAGATTCAAAAGATTTACCTCGGTTCTTGTCGTTGCTGTATTCTTTATTACAGCGACAGTTTCCGTTATGCTGACTGCTTCGTGCGGAAACAAGACCGATAACGAAAACAATTCAGGTGAACCGGCAGATACCGACGTTCAAACAGCGGATCCCGACGCGAACGTCAACACAGCAACTCCCGAACCCGATGGCGAAAACGATCCCGTGACCGATGTTCCCGAGGAAACGCCCGACGCGAATACTACAGAGGATCCTGAAGACGTAAGCGCAACCCCCGAAGGCGGTTCGCACCTTATTGAGAGCGGCGGAGACATCGAGATCATTATTCCCACCGGTCAGGGCTCCGGAGGACTGTAAGTTTTGTATGGACTTTAAGTACGAGCGGCTCCTTGAAGCTTTGCGCTGCGCCGCACACGGCGAACACGTGCAATGGCAGGAGCCGCTTTCCAAACAGGATCAGCATGCGATATTCAGCCTTGCGGCGGAACACAGCGTTGTTCCGATGCTCGCAGAGGCTGTTTATTGCTGTCCTGCCGCGCTTTCGGGCGGATACAACACCAGAATCCTATCTATCGCGGCACGCCGTCTGACGGTCGCTCAGGCGCAGCGTACAGCGGATCTGATACTGGTTTACCGATATCTTGCCGAACGCGGGCTTGAGCCGATCGTACTTAAGGGAATTATCTGCCGCAGCTTGTATCCTCAACCGTGTCAGCGACCTTCGATCGATGAAGATCTTCTGATTCCGAAAGAAGCTTTCGCTGAGTATCATAAAGCAATGCTTGCATACGGACTTGAACCATTCGGAGAAATCGACGATCGCGAATCAGCCGATGAAGCGGCCTATAAGAGCAAGGACGGTTCGATCTATATCGAGCTTCACTCCAACCCGCTTCCGGGTGACTCCAAAGCATACGGCAGTCTGAATTCTGTTTTCACCGATTCTGGGAAGAATACAGTTATCGAGTGCATCAACGGCTGTGCTTTCAGAACTCTTTCGCCGACCGATCATTTACTCTATCTAATTCTTCATGCATACAAGCATTTTCTGCACGGTGGATTCGGTATCAGAATGGTTCTTGATATCGCGATTTTTGCCGATAAAAAATCGAATCATATTGACTTTTCAAGATTACTTGATACATGCAGGAAGCTGCGGATCGGAAAATATTCCGCGGCTCTCTTCAAGATCGGCGAAAAACATCTCGGTTTCGGTTTTCCCGATGCTTTCCGTGAATATGACTGCGATGAAATGCCGCTTCTCGAAGACATCATGTCAGGCGGTCTGTACGGAGTTGAGGACATTAACCGGGCGCATTCGAGTACAATGACTCTCAATGCAGTTGAAGCGAGCAACAAAGGCAAACGCAGGCATTGTGCATTGCACTCCGTTTTTCTTCCGGCAAAATCTCTTGAGGGCAGATATACATACCTAAAAAAACATCGCTCGCTCCTCCCTGTTGCCTGGGTTCAGCGCGGTTTCACCTACGCCTTCAAAAAAACAAACGGAAAGACAGCAAAACCGTCTGAAAGCATACGGATAGGTAACGAGCGTATCGCGCTTCTCAGACATTACGGCATCATTGATTGACAAAACTGGATTCAGAATGCGGAAACAGCGGATCAGGTAATCTGACTCCGCTGTTTTCCTATGCGAACAAGATTTCTACTTAGTTTCCTACGTTCAACCGAATGCTACCGCTGATCGTGCTGACTTCGCATTTACCTCCCGGCGTCGGTGCAGGTGCGGAAATACTTCCGCTTCTCGAAGTGCAGTGGAACGTCTTCCCCGTAAGCAGGCTGCCGCGAACGGAGCCGCTCGCGGTTCTTATTGCAACTTCTCCGCCGTCGCAGCCGTTCAATTTAACATCACCGCTCGTGCTGACAATACGAAGCACGCTCGAAGCGATCACCGCTGTTGCACTGACATCGCCGCTTACGGATTCCGCTGTGCAGTCTTTGCAACGAACTACATCGAGCTTCAGGTCTCCACTTACTGTCTTTGCAGTGAATTCGCCGCAATCCGAATCACGAACATTAAGATCCCCGCTTACAGTTTTGACTTTTAATCCGCCGTTTGTCTTGATTCGGTCTAGTTCCACATCGCCGCTGACCGAGCCGATCTCTGCGATCGATGCAGTCAGCTTTTCGACTGATACGTCGCCGCTTGTTGATTTGACATGCAAGTCGTTTTCAACAGGCGCCATGAACTCGATATCACCGCTTGCGCTGTGAACATCAGCAGTTGCGAATGAGAACATATGCGGGATCGTTACATCTCCGCTTGCAGTTGTTATGCGAAGTTCATGATATTTGCCGGCAGGCACCGTGATCCTCAGCTTTGCATCTTCATTCACCATCCCGAACATGAAGAATCCGAGTCTTCTTTTATCCTCGCGCCGAATAGTCAGAACTCCGTTTATAACTTCAGCTGTATGAGGCAGCTTTTCGTGCCATTCAACGCCGGTCAAGCCGTTTGCTGACGGGATCAAAACAACATCGCTTTCACGCTCTTCGACAAGTATCGAACTGAACTGAGCGCCGTTATATGACGGATTGTTTAATACCGCTGTATTGTTTTTCTCTATAGTTTCTTCCGATATCTTTGACGGATTGACAGAAAAAACATTCGCGATCGCTTCCTGGACGGACCCGATTTCCGCCGTCGCTTCTTCTTCCGTCATTCCATCTTCCATGCAGTCATCGATGATTTCACTGTAATAGTCCAGAACGCGCTCGAGGTCCTCTTCCGGAAGCGATGAAAGATTCTCCCTGAGAACGGTAATAAATTCATTTTTCAGCATTTGTTTCTTCCTCCCTGTTAACAAAATTGTAGATCTCGATTATCTCGCTCCATTCGCTGTTGAAAGCCTTGATCCTTTCAAGTCCTGATTCTGTGATGCTGTAATACTTTCTCAGCCTTCCGTTATGCTCCGCGGATCGAACTGTAACCTGCCCCGCTGTTTCAAGCCGTTTCAGGATCGGATACAGCGTCGATTCCGAGATCTCAACATATGGCTTCATGTCCTTAACTATCCTGTAGCCGTAGGAATCATGACCCTTTATCGCCGCAAGCACGCAAACATCGAGTAATCCCCTTTTGATTTGAATATCCATGTGCATTGCCTCCTTTCGTGTTATACTATACATCGCATTGTATTATGTGTCAAGCCATATTTGCACTTTAAGCAAATATATTATCAGTTGTTACTGCAAACGTTAATTCAAAAAGCTCCCCCGCTTCTTGCGGAAGAGCTTTTCGGTCTTTCGGTAATTCTTACCAGGTCTGCTGCTGCAGTGTGGTCATATCCTGCTTTGCTGTCTGAATATCCTGCTGCTGTGCAGGCTTTACCTTATAAAGGTTACGCTGCTTCATTTGCTCGAAGATCGCGTACTGATCGTCCGAGCATTCGCTCATGCAGTTGATAAGCAGACCGCGAAGATTCATGCAGCCCGATTCGGTGCAGTTGTCGGCATACTGCTTCACTGCAGCGCGTTCGGAATGAAGAAGATCGGTAAGAAGTTCCTGTTCGGTCATGGATGAATTGTGCATATTCTGTTCCTCCTCTCAGTTGCTTGCATTCAGGTATCCGTGCAGAGAATCAAAGTGTCTGTGATGATGCTCTGCCGCGTTTTCTGCAAGGCTCTTTAGCGCAGGATCATTAAAATACCCTGCGTATACCGAGCATTTCTTGTAGAGGAGCGCCTCGGTATGCATTTCATCCTGAAGGATCGTAAGATCCGTCGAGTTCATCGTTCCGACGGACGATGCCGCTTCCGTGTTCCAGTTCATACTTCCGATCGGATTTGAACGGAAAAACGGATCGGTGCCGCCGGTACTGCCGGTGTAGTTCTTTGTTTGCATAGTTAACCCTCCGTGATGAGTAGTTCGCAGTCATGCTGCTCTCTTATTATCCTGCGCTCACGAAGGGTTTATTCGTTGATTTGAAATTTGATCGATCAGGAAGGTGCGCCGGCGGGAATATGCGTTTCGGGCATCCTGATCGCGTTCTGCGGCATTCTTATAAGTGAAGCGCGAAGCACTTCATCGACATCGTTCACATAGATGATCGTCAGCGCGTCCGTGATATCCTTCGGCACTTCGGCAACATCCTTACGGTTCTTTTCGGGAACCAGAACAATTGTTATGCCGGCTCGGACAGCGGCAAGGAGTTTTTCTCTGAGTCCGCCGATCGGAAGTACTCTCCCGCGAAGAGTGATCTCGCCCGTCATTGCGATCGCCGCTTTCACAGGGATGCCGGTCAGAGCGCTTGTCACAGCAGTCAGCAGTGCAATGCCCGCAGAAGGTCCGTCCTTCGGAACAGCACCTTCGGGAATATGGATATGCACGTCCGTCTTGCCGTAGAAATCGTTTGCAAGGCCAAGACGGTTTGCTCTTTCACGGATGCACGTGATCGCTGCTTTAGCGCTTTCCTGCATCACATCGCCGAGTTGTCCGGTGAGTTCGAGTTTACCGCTTCCGGGCAGCGCTGCAGCTTCTATTTCAAGCGTTTCACCGCCTACGCTTGTCCATGCAAGACCGTTGACAAGACCGACTTCCGAAACCTTTTCAGCCGGTTCAAAGCTGAAGGGAGGCGCACCGAGGTATTCGACAATCTTTTTCTTTGTTACAACGATTCGCTTCTTACCCTTTGCAATATCGCATGCGGCTTTTCTGCAAAGTGCGGCGATCTGCCTTTCAAGGCTACGAACGCCTGCTTCACGGGTATAGCCGTTTATGATCTCCCCTATCGTTTCGCGCGGAATGTTTATCATTCGCTTTGTCAGGCCGTGCTTTTCGAGCTGACGCGGGATCAGGTGCCTTGCTGCGATCTCGACCTTTTCATTCGAAAGATAGCTCGGTACCTCAATGATCTCCATTCTGTCAAGCAGAGGACGCGGGATCCCGGCGGGATTATTGGCAGTCGTGATGAACAGGACCTTCGAAAGATCGTACGGCACCTCGAGGAAATGATCGCGGAAAGCGAAATTCTGTGCACTGTCAAGAACCTCGAGCATCGCCGCGGAAGGATCGCCGTGGTTATCCTGCGCGAGCTTGTCGATCTCGTCGAAAAGGAGTACGGGATTGACTGTTCCGGCCTGCTTCATCGCGTTGATTATCCTGCCGGGCATCGCACCGATATATGTGCGCCTGTGGCCGCGGATCTCCGCTTCGTCACGGATACCGCCGAGGCTCATTCGCACGAATTTCCTTCCGAGTGCCCTTGCGATCGATGCCGAAACGGAAGTTTTGCCGACGCCCGGAGGGCCGACGAAACAGATTATCTGGCCGTTGATCTTTCCGGTCAGTTTACCGACTGCGAGATACTCAATAATGCGCTGCTTGACCTTTTCGAGCCCGTAATGGTCTTCGTCGAGGATCTTCCTTGCGTTGTCGACATCAAGGTTGTCTTCGCTCATCTCGTAATACGGAAGCTCGAGCATCGTTTCAATATAGGTGCGCATCGACGGGCTCTCATGTGAACCCGCTGGCAGGGACGCAAAACGAGTGATCTCTTTATCGAGCTTTGCGCGGATATCATCCGGATACTTCCCGCTGTTCAGTTTTGCGCGAAACTCTTCTGCTTCGGACTGTTCGTCGGCTCCGAGTTCTTTTTGCGCGGCTTTGATCTGCTCGCGCAGGAAATATTCCTTCTGGTTTCGGTCTATCGCTTCCTTTACAGCTTCTTCCAGACGCTTTTTGAGTTCGAGAACTTCGTATTCTCGCGTCATGATCCGAATCAGCATCAGGCAGCGATCGGTATATGTCTTCGCTTCGATTATCGCCTGTCTGTCCTCCGGCTTTTGGAGGAAGATATTGGCGGTGCGAAAGACATACTCATTATCGCCGGAAGATCTTGAAACAAAGGACAGCGTAGTTTTGAGCTGCGCGTTGCCGATCTTTTCGGCGAAGCTTATGCATTTTTCGTTGATCTCTTTGCGGAAGGGCGCCTCTTTTTCAGCAGTCGTAGGTTCTTCTTCCTTCAAAACGTGCAGATTGGCGGCAAGGTATTCGCCGTATTCAAGGCTTGTGAACGGGATGAATTCATCGACTTCCGCCCTGGTAACGCCTTCAACAAGCACTCGAAGGGTTCCGCCTTCGAGTTTCTCCCTGCCCTTGACCTTGCAAAGGCAGCCGATCCGATAAATCTCGTCGGGTTCTGCTTCGGTTTTCTTTGCATCCTTCTGCGCACAGAGCATCACATAGCTTTCGCCTGCAGCTGCGGAATTGATCGCTGAGATGCTCTTTTCGCGGCCGACGTCAAAGCTCATTGCCGAATACGGCAGTACAACAAGGCCCCGCAGCGGAACTACGGGAATCATCACATATTCTTTCTCGCTGTTTTCGTTCATAGTCATCTTTTCCTTTCGTGCGGAGTGAGCTCGCTCTCCTCCGCATTCGTTTTGAATGCATTATACCTAATAATAACGTTTAATACAACTCACAGTTTTCGGTAAATCAGGATGATCGATCTAAAAGCTGTTCTGTTAATACTGATCCTATCTGATAATACATTTCCTTTCCAGCAAATGTTATTTCTATTTCAGTCTATAATATCTGCATGTATAATCTTGCTTTATCCATACAAAATTACATGTTTTCGGGTACATTTCGCCTTAAATAGTCGGAAATTTGTGAAAGTTCAGCCTCATTTTTGCCGTGATTTGCGAGCATATAGCTTTCTATGGCCGAAGCAAGGTCGCTGCCTGTAAAGCGCGCGCCGGCCAACGCTTCTTCTACGTGTCCGACGAGCGAAGTATCAAGACAATCCGAATACGCCTTTACAGAACGCACCTGTCCCTGCTTTAGATTGAAATGCAGTTGCACTTCGCCGAACGGGTACCGGTGGTCGACAGTGCAGTCGAATTCCGGCGTCTTACCGAAACGCCATTCCCAACTGCTTTGAACTTTTCTTCGTGCTTCGATCTCTTTCTTTTCTTCTTCTGTGAACCTGTATTGCACGGCATCGCCGTATTCGGCCTTAAATGCCTCCAGAACGGCTTTACGCACTTTTTCGACAGAAATATCGGGTATGTACTCCGAAAGGTTACAGACGCGCGAGCGGACGCTCTCAACGCCTTTTGCGCGCATCTTTTCAGTGGAAACGTTCAGATAGTCCCCGATGTGAGTAAGATCCGCATTTACAAGCAGAGTTCCGTGATGAGAACGGTTGCCTTTTGCAAGGCCATAAGCGTTTCCGGAGAACTTTTTCCCGTCAAGCAGTACATCGTTTCGACCTGAACGCTCAGTTTTGACGCCGTAGCTCTCGACAGCGGAAGTTATGACGCGCATCTGACGGTCGAGATCGTAATCGCTTTCGTGCATTATAAACGAGAAGTTGAGGTTGCCGCGATCGTGGTAAACGGCTCCCCCTCCCGTATGGCGCCGTACAAGCTGTATGCCGTCCCTTTCAAGCGCCGAGATATTGCATTCCTTCCATGCGTTCTGGTTTCGTCCGATTATCACCGCTTGTGAATTGACATAGAAATACATGATCACGTCGCCCTTTTTGACGTTATCGAGAAAGAACCCGTCTCTGGCGAGGTTATAGTGACCGTCGCCGGAACGCGAAATGCAGATGTAGTTAGCCATTGAGAGACCCCCTGTTCGGCTTCAATTCATCACAATTATACACACGGACGCTGAAAAATCAATAGAACATTTAAAGATAAGAACCGCCGTCCGCAAGACGCGAACGGCGGTATTCTTATTCAGGCTGTCAGTCGGCGGACCTTCCGCAGCACTTTTTGTATTTCTTGCCGCTTCCGCAGGGGCAGGGATCGTTCGGGCCGACCTTTGCTCCGGCGATGAACTGCTTGGAGATGCGCCAATTCTTGGTGATCTCGTGCCGCTTTTCTTCGGAAAGGACGCCGTCCCATTCCTTGAGGTTGAACAGCCACTCGGCCTTTGCATCGCGCATATTGAAATACAGCTTTTCGAAATCGATATCGAGCTCGATCTCGCTGTCCGCTTCGATGCTGTCGATGTCAAGGGGCGTTTTGAGGCTCGAATTGATGCCGTCCAGGAAGCCGGCGAAGATCGATTCCTCCATATCGAAGGAAGCCGCAAGCTCGCTCGCTTTGCCGGCGATCTTCTTTTCGGGTTCCGCAAGGATCTTCCTGTAAGCTTCGGTCTCTTCGGCGAAATACCTGTTCCAGAAAGCGTGGACAGCTGCTTCGTCCTTGCTCTCCGTATGGGCTCGCCACTGATCGTACAGACTCATTTGCTTTCTCCGTTCCGTTTGATCTTATGCGAGCAGCTGCTCCAGCCTCTCGCGAATCTTCTTGATGAAGCCGTCGGTGGTGCAGACGGTCTTGTTCTCCATATCCGCAAGCAGAGCAAGGTCCTTGGTCATGAAGCCGGCCTGGATGGTTTCAAGGGAAGCCTTCTCAAGCATATCGGCAAAGTGCATGAGCTCCGGCAGGTTGTCCAGCTCGCCCCTCTTGCGGAGCGCGCCGCTCCATGCGAAGATGGTCGCCATGGAGTTTGTGGAGGTGGACTCGCCGGCCAGGTACTTATAATAGTGCTTGGTAACAGTGCCGTGCGCGGCTTCGAACTCGTAGTTGCCGTCGGGCGAAACAAGAACGCTGGTCATCATCGCGAGGCTGCCGAATGCGGTCGCGACCATGTCGCTGATAACGTCGCCGTCGTAGTTCTTGAGAGCCCAAATGAAGCCGCCGTTGGAGCGGATAACGCGGGCAACAGCATCGTCAATGAGGGTGTAGAAATAGGTCAGGCCGAGCTCTTCGAACTTTGCCTTATATTTCTCGTCGTAGATCTTCTGGAAGATATCCTTGAAGGTATGGTCATACTTCTTGGAGATGGTATCCTTGGTGGAGAACCAGAGGTCCTGCTTGGTGCTGATTGCATACTGGAAGCAGGCATTTGCGAAGCTCTCGATTGAATCGTCCTTGTTATAGGTTCCCATCAGAACGCCGGGGCACTTGAAATCGAAGACGGTCTCATCATAAAGGACATTGCCGTTCTCGTCGGTGAACTTGATCTCTGCTTTTCCGGGGCCGGGAACGCGGAACTCGGAGCACTTGTAGATATCGCCGTAAGCATGACGGGCAATGGTGATGGGCTTGTTCCAGCTCCTGACGGAGGGCTTGAGGCAGTCCATGGTGATCGGCGCACGGAAGACGGTGCCGTCGAGAATGGCGCGAATGGTGCCGTTCGGGCTCTTATACATCCTCTTGAGGTTGTATTCGGTCATACGCTGTGCGTTCGGGGTAATCGTCGCGCACTTGACGCCGACGCCGTATTTCTTGCATGCTTCGGCAGCTTCGACGGTGATCTTATCATCGGTCTCATCCCTCTTTACGAGGCCGAGATCGTAATATTCGGTCTTCAGATCAACAAAGGGAAGAATGAGCTCGTCTTTGAGCATCTTCCAGATGATCCTGGTCATTTCGTCGCCGTCCATCTCAACGAGGGGGGTCTTCATAAGAATCTTCTTCATTGTGTTGGTTCCTCCGATAGTGATTTTTTGAGAATTGCCTATTACCGTGAATTTGGCGCACCGAAACAAAGAACGCTTCCGGTGCGCCAAAACATGTTCTGTTGTTATCCGGCTATCCTCGACGGAAAGCCTTCAGCCGCGGGCAAACAGCGGAGGATTACTCCTCGGGAAGCTCGCTGGTGCAGTGCGGGCAGCGGGTCGCGTCGTCGGCGATCTCCTGCTTGCAGAAGGGGCAGAGCCTCGGCTTCTTGGCGGGTTCTTCTTCCTTCTTGTTGAACTCCTTCATCTTGTTGATGCCCTTAACAACGAAGAAGAGGATAAGGGCGATAAGGATGAAGTTGATGATAACGCTTAAAAGTTTACCGTAAGTCAGGATGTTAGCTCCTGCTTCGGTTGCTTCCGCAGCGGTCTTGCCTGCGAGCTCGACGCCTTCCACGCCTTTGAGAACGATGTATTTTTCGCTCAGGCTGCCGGTGTTGAAGATCAAGCCGATGAGAGGCATAAAGATGTCGTTAACGAGGGATGTTACGATCGCACCGAACGCAGTACCGATGATGACACCGATGGCCATGTCCATTACGTTGCCCTTCAATGCGAACTTCTTAAATTCTTTCCACATAGGAACGCCTCCTGTTTTATTTTGGGGTAATCTAAATATACTGCATTTTTGAGTAAAATTCAATAGGGAAAAACAATATACCGCCGGTTTTTCGGAGTTTGCGGCGAGCTTTTTTCAAAAGGTTCCGTATTCTTGCTTGCCAATGCACATTAAAAAAGGTATAATGTATTTGTGAAATTTTGCGCCGAATGTCGGCGCCGGAAAAGGAATACAGCGCTTTTTGCGCGAATTGCTATGACAGATAATCTGAATCCGAGCAGCGAAAGCCGAATCGAAAGGCTTAATGCACTGATCGCAAAGACCGAGAAGCCGACCCGCTATATGGGCGGCGAGCTCAATATGCGTGTCAAGGACCCGATTGGTCTCTTCCGCTTCGCCCTTTGCTTCCCCGACACCTATGAGATCGGCATGAGCCACCTCGGTTCGAGGATCATTTATAATGTTCTCAACAAGCGCGGCGATACTTACTGCGAGCGTTCGTATGCCCCTTGGGTTGATATGGAGCAGCTGCTTCGCGAAAGCGGAGAAAGGCTCTTCTCAATCGAAACAAAGACTCCGCTCGACCGATTTGACATCCTCGGTTTTTCGCTGCTTTACGAGATGTGCTATACGAACATTCTTTCGATGCTTTCTCTTTCCGGCATTCCCCTGCTTTCGTCGGAGAGAGGCGAGGATGCTCCGCTTATCTGCGCCGGCGGACCCTGCGTCTGCAATCCCGAACCTATCGCGGATATCATCGATCTTTTCTTCTTCGGCGACGGCGAAGAGCTCGTCAATGATTTCATGGACGTATACGCCGATCTTAAGAAACACGGTGCATCAAAACGCGAGATCCTTCTCGCCGCAAGTCAGATCGAGGGCATTTATGTTCCCGCTTTTTACCGGGCAGAATATGAAAACGGACAGTTCACGCGGCTCATAAAAACCGAACCATCCGCCCCGGACCGCATCGTTCGACGCATCGTGCGCGATCTCGATAAAGCGGAGTTCACCGGCGATCTGATTGTTCCCTATATGAGCATCGTCCACGACCGCATCGCTCTCGAGCTTTTCCGCGGCTGCACGCGCGGCTGCCGCTTCTGTCAGGCCGGATTCATCTATCGCCCGATCCGCGAGAGGAAGATGGACACTCTGATCTGCTATGCCGATGAACAGCTTCGGCGCACAGGTCACGACGAAGTTTCGCTTTTCTCGCTTTCAAGCGGCGATTACACCGAGATCCACGAGCTCGTTCCCGCCGTCCTAGGACGCTATACAAAGGATCGCGTATCTGTCTCCTTCCCCTCCCTCCGCATCGATTCCTTCCTGAAGGACGATCTTGAAAAGATGCAGGGCGTACGAAAAACCGGACTGACTTTTGCTCCGGAGGCAGGAACGCAGCGCATGAGAGACGTTATCAATAAGGGTGTGAATGAGGAAGACCTTCTTCGCTCCGTCCGCGACGCTTTCGAAGCGGGTTGGCAGGGCGTTAAGCTGTATTTTATGATCGGCCTTCCAACCGAGACTGATGAAGATATCCTCGGTATTGCCGAGCTAGCCCGAAAAGTGAGCCGTGAATTTTATTCAATGCCCAAAGAAAAGCGAGGCAAAGGACTCCGCTGCACAGTTTCCGCATCGACATTTGTGCCGAAGCCGTTCACTCCCTTCCAGTGGGAGCCGCAGATCACCGTTGAAGAAGTTCTCCGCCGTCAGGCTCTTCTCCGTTCAGCCCTCAAGGGAATCCGCGGTGTTGAATTCAACTGCCATTTCTCGGAAACGAGTCGGCTCGAAGCCTGTTATGCGCGCGGGGACCGTCGTCTCGGCGCGGTCATGATCGGCGCATTCAGGCGCGGCGCAAGATTCGATTCCTGGGATGAGCACTTCAATAAAGAGGCATGGGATGATTCCTTTGCCGAGCAGGGTCTCACGATCGAGCAGTTCGCGAACAGGCGCATCGGCATCGATGAACCGCTTGCCTGGCAGCATATGGATGCGCTTGTGACGATCGATTACCTGAAGAAGGAGCATGCCCGCTCGATGGAAGGCGCCGTCACGCCCGACTGCAGGGAGAAATGCAACGGCTGTTTCGGTGAGAAATGCGGCAGCTACTGCGAAATGCACGCACCGGGCAGCAAGTTCAATCATCGAAAGGAGGCAGGCGAAGAATGAGGATCATTGCAACTTTTTCAAAACTTGCTCCTGTTCGCTTCGTTTCTCATCTCGATATGCAGAGACTGTTTCAGCGCGCTTTCCGCCGCGCCGGTCTTCCCCTCGCGTATTCGCAGGGATTTAACCCCCATCCCCTGCTTTCCTTCGCAACCGCACTTTCCGTCGGCTATACTTCCGAATGCGAATTCTTTGACGTCACTCTTACAGAAGAAGTATCACCCGATGAGTTCACAGATCGCGTGAACGCCGTGCTTCCCGAAGGCGTCCGGATCATCGACGCTGTTGACGCCGGTGAGTTCAAAGCTTCGCTTACCCCGCTTATGCTCAGCGCAGAATATGATGTTACTCTTACTTTTGATCCTTCCGTCGATAAGGCAAGTATCGAAAATGCTGTATCGGAGCTTCTCGGCGGTGAGATCGTTGTCGACAAAAAAACAAAAGGCGGTATCAAACCGGTCGATATCCGTCCTATGCTGATCGATTTCCGTCTTCTGTCAATCGAAGGCAGCAAAGCAAGATTTGCTCTTTCCGGCAAGCTTACCGCAGAAGGCGGACTTCCGCCGGAACTGCTTTTCAAAGCGCTTTATGAAAAGCTCGGCGTCAGCGCGGTATCCTCCGTGCACCGCAAAATAATCGAAATGGATTGGTCAATGCTGAAATGAATGAAAACGTTGAAACAAGAATCGAAAAGCATATCGTCATTGACGTGAACCCCTACCGCACGCGTGTAGTGCTACTTGAAAACGGACGCGCTGCGGAGATCTATTCCGAGCAGATGAACCGTGTAAGCCTTGTCGGGAACATTTTCCGCGGGCGTGTCAAATCTATCCTGCCCGGCATGGCTGCGGCTTTCATTGATATCGGTGAGGAAAAGAACGCTTTTTTCAGCATCACCGATCTTGTCCGTCATGCTGAAGCCACCGGCGAGGATCTTCCAAGAGTCTCGCAGGCGCCGCTGACTGTCGGGCAGGAGCTGATGGTACAGATCATCAAGGATGCATACGGCACAAAAGGCGCCCGCGTCAGTACGCAAATTTCGCTTTCCGGTCACTTACTCGTGCTCTTTCCAACGGAAAAGATGATCGGCATCAGCCGCAATATTTCGGACGAAGACGAGCGTGAAAGGCTGAAGAGCATAATCACCAACGGACGCAGCGAAGAGCTCGGCGTCATTATCCGTACCGCTGCCGAAGGACGCAGCGAGGAGGATATCCTCTCCGAGTTCAATGATCTTGCCAAAAAATGGCACGGCATCAGCAAAGCCTACCGCTGCGCCGTTGCCCCGAAGCTCATCCACAGCGAATTCAACCTTTTAGAACGCGCTATGCGCGATCTTTTCCGTCCTGACGTATCGAAGGTCACAGTCAATGATCGCGAATGCTATGAGCTTCTTTGCTCGATCGCCGAAGGCATCGAGCCCGGTTCCTCGAACCGTGTTTCGCTTGCCGAAAATGAGCCTGCGCTCTTCGACGTTCTCGGGATCGAAAAGCAGATCGACGAGGCTCTTGCGCGAAAAGTCTGGCTCAAAAGCGGCGCGTATATCGTGATCGACCCGACCGAAGCGCTCGTCAGCATTGACGTCAATTCCGGCAAAAATATCGGCCGTACAAACCTTCAGCAAACTGCTCTTGCAACGAATTGCGAAGCGGCAAAGGAGATCGCAAGACAGCTGCGGCTTCGCGACATCGGCGGCATAATAATAATCGATTTCATCGATCTTGAGAATAAAGAAGACCGCAGTACAGTTGTCCGGACTCTGCGCGAAGCGATGAAGCTCGACCGCACTACCGCCGTCGTTCACGGCATGACGTCCCTCGGGCTCGTTGAAGTTACAAGAAAGAAGCTGCGCGAAAATCTTCACGCATCGCTCCAAATCGACTGCCCGTGCTGCAGTTTCAGCGGAAGGGTCCTCTCGCCCGAAACCGTGGCGCTCAAGATCCGCTCGCAGGTCCTTTCAAGGATCCTCCGCGACGGTAAATCGCGGGTTTCAATAAGCGCTTCCCCCGCCGTCATGCGCGTTATCAAACATCATCTCCGCAAGGAATGCTCCCGATACGGACTCTCCGAATCGGATTTCATTTTAACGGAAAAAGGCTCAGACCGTACCGAGGATTTTGAGATCCGGTACTTATCCGATTGACTTTTTGTAAATGGAAAGCAGTATAAACAAAAAACAGGTCTTTTCAACGGTATTCCGCGTTCTTTTGATCCTTATCGGCGGAGCGCTTACTGCCGAATCCGTTTTCGCTTTCCGGTATGCGAACACCATTCATCAGGGCATCGTGCTTGCTCTGATAATCGGCCTTCCGCTGCTTGTTCTCGGCGTTTTCTATAAGCCGATAACCACGTTCTTCCGAAGAAATCTTTTCGGACGTATTGCAAAATGGGTAATAATCGCTGCATATGCGCTGTTCGTTGCCGTTTTCACCGTAACTTCTGTGCTTATCCAAACCGCAGCGGATTCGGGCAGGGACAGAAAGCCGGATACTTTGATCGTTCTCGGAGCCGGTATCGTCGGTTCAAGACCGACCGCAACGCTTGCATACCGTCTTGAAACAGCTGTCGAATACTATGAGAAGGATCCTTCCATAACGATCGTCGTCAGCGGCGGAATGGGCCGCGATGAGCAAACATCCGAGGCCGATGTCATGCGGAATTGGCTGATCGATAATGGCGTCGATCCTTCGAACATCATTGTTGAAGACCGTTCGCGTAATACCGAAGAAAACTTCCGGTTCTCGTTTGAACTGATCGAGAAATACGGCAAAAGCGAAGATGTCGCTTTCGTAACTTCCCGTTTCCATGTTTTCCGCGCCGGTCAGATCGCAAAGAAACTAGGATACAGTGTCTTCGGGATCCCCGCAAGGGAGTTTAAGCCGCTGCTTGTGAACGACTATCTTCGCGAATGCTGTGCGATCGTGTATTACCGCTTGGGCGGAAGGATCTGAGTTTCACTGTTGAATTCTTCAGTTCCTTATGTTATAATTCATAAACATCCCCGAAAAAGGTCAATCAGGAGGCAGCATTATGTTGATCAACCATACCACGGTCGCCGCCAAAGGCAATCGCCGCATCAAGCTGACGATCTATCCCGGTCATTTTGCAACGAGCCATGCGCACGTCGACAATTACATCAGCATGACCGAAGTGCGCACGAGCAGCATCATGGCTTCCGAAACGGCCGATGAGCTCTCCAAGGTCTTCAAGTATATGCAGATCGACACGATCATCTGCCTTGAATTCACCCAGAATATCGGCGCCCTGCTCGCAAAGCAGCTTTCCGACGGAAGGCGGGAGATCAACAGCGGCAAGGATATCCACGTCATCACCCCGTCCATCAACTCCAACAACCAGCTCACTTTCACGAGCGATACCCAGGCGTTTGTTACCGACCGAAATGTTTTGATCCTTCTTTCGACCATTTCGACCGGCCGCAGTCTTTCGAGGGCGCAGGAGTGCGTCGGCTATTACGGCGGCAAACTTGTCGGCATCGGCGCGATCTTCTCCGCGATCGACGAATCGGACGGCGTTCCGGTTCACTGCATTTTCAGGCCCGACGACCTC
>JAEEYN010000096.1 GCA_016288175.1 Bacillota bacterium
ACGGCTGCGCCGCAAAGCAGTTATTCGGGTTCAAATCAGCAAAACTCAAACAGTGACGTCTCGGCGTGCTATAGAAATAGCGTGCATAGCTTTTCCGACCTTGATGCTCTTGCAGGATACATAGTATCTGCTCAGGTCACCGATACCGAAGTGATTGTCGGCCAAGCGGCCACTATGACAGTTATGCAGGTGTACCGCGGAAATGTTCCCGACACCATCCGGCTGTATCAGATGCCCGATGATAACGGCGTCGAAAAGGACGGTATATATCTTCTTTTCATGGGACCGCAAAAGCGTGAAGATCCTGACTCGGGCGACTATTATCCCTTTGGAGCCGGTGTCGGCGTTATCAGGCTGGATCCTTTGACGAAGTCAATGTATGTTTACAACTCATGCATCAACGATAATGATTTTGCCGCATGGCGCTCCGAAAACGGGTTCGGAGACTGGGCTGTTAAAGGCGGCTGATCGGAATCAGGATACAGGAATCATATCGCAAATGCCCCGATCCTTCGGGGCATTTTTCCTGTCCGAATTATTGCAAAAGAGCTCATGTTAATGTATAATTAACGTAGGATAATATGCGGCGGCGGAGCTTTCCTTTTCGCCCCGCTTTCGGAGGATACATGGCATACCCCAGAGAACTTATCAGGAATTTCTGCATTATCGCGCATATCGACCACGGCAAATCCACGCTCGCTGACAGGCTTATGGAGAAGACCGAAACCGTTGCCATCAGGGACATGGAGGATCAGCTTCTCGATTCCATGGACATTGAGCGCGAAAGGGGCATCACGATCAAATCCACCGCGGTGCAGATGTTCTATACCCATACCGACGGCAAGAAATACATGCTGAACCTCATCGACACTCCCGGCCACGTCGACTTCACATACGAAGTCAGCCGTGCCCTTGCCGCCTGCGACGGCGCTGTGCTGATCGTCGATGCGACGCAGGGTATTGAGGCGCAAACGCTTGCGAACGTCTATCTTGCCGTCGACAACGGGCTCGAGATCCTTCCCGTCATCAACAAGATCGACCTGCCCTCCGCCGATCCCGAGAACGCGATCCGCGAGATCGAGGATATCATCGGCCTTCCCGCGGAGGACGCCCCGCGCGTTTCCGCAAAGACCGGCCTTAACGTTGAGCAGGTGCTTGCGCGCATCGTGACGGATTTCCCCGCGCCGAAGGGCGAGCCGGAGGAACCGCTGCGTGCGCTGATCTTCGACAGCTTTTATGATAATTACAAGGGTGCGCTCAGCTACGTCCGCATCATGGACGGCACCGTCCGCCCGGGCGACCGCATCCGCTTCATGCATACCGGCAGCGAATTCGACGTTACGGAAGTCGGCATCTTTTCGCCGAGCCCGAAACCCGTTTCGGAGCTTTCCGCGGGCGAAGTTGGCTACATCTCCGCCTCCATCAAATCCGTTGCGGAAACGAAGGTCGGCGATACGATCACGCTTGCATCGAACCCGGCGAAGGAGCCGCTGCACGGCTATAAGCACGCGAGTCCGATGGTTTTCTGCGGCATCTATCCCGCCGATGGCGCCGAATACGAAAATCTCCGCGACGCACTTGAGAAACTCATTCTGAACGATGCATCGATCAGCTACGAGCCCGAAACGAGCCAGGCGCTCGGCTATGGCTTCCGCTGCGGCTTCCTCGGGCTTCTGCATATGGAGATCGCGCAGGAAAGGCTTGAACGCGAATTCGACCTCGACCTCGTCACGACGGCGCCGAGCGTTATCTACAGGCTCGTGATGACCGACGGCCGCGTTATCATGATCGACAACCCGGCCAATCTGCCGCCCGTTACCGAGATCGAGCACATGGAGGAACCGATGTGCGACGCACATATCATGACGCCGCCGGAATACGTCGGGACCATCATGGAACTCTGCCAGGAGAAGCGCGGCATATTCCTCGACATGACCTATCTTGAGCAGACCCGCGTCAAGCTCACCTATCAGATCCCGCTGAACGAGATTATATTCGATTTCTTTGACAGCCTCAAGAGCCGTTCGAGGGGCTACGCTTCCTTCGATTACGAGATCAGCGACTATGTGCCCTCCGACCTTGTGAAGCTCGATTTTCTTCTGAACGGCGACATGTGCGACGCACTTTCGACGATCGTTCACCGCGACAAGGCCTATGCCAAAGGCCGCGCCGTTGCGGAGAAGCTCCAGGAAGTCATACCGCGCCAGCAGTTCGAGATCCCCATCCAGGCCGCGATCGGCGGAAAGATCATCGCCCGCGAAACAGTCCGCGCGCTCCGAAAGGACGTTTTGGCGAAATGCTACGGCGGCGACATCACAAGAAAGAAAAAGCTGCTTGAAAAGCAGAAGGAAGGCAAGAAGCGCATGAGGCAGATCGGTTCGGTCGAGCTGCCGAGCGAAGCGTTCATGAGCGTTCTCCGGATCAACTGATGGCAGGACTATACATACATATCCCATACTGCAAAAGGAAATGCCGCTACTGCGATTTTGTGAGCTTCGCGGGGCGTGACGATTTCCTTGCATACACGGCCGCGCTCATCACCGAGATGCGGCTTTATTCGCCGATGATGCGCGGGCGGGATTTCGATACCGTTTTTATCGGCGGAGGCACGCCTTCCATGCTGCCCGCGGGGCTTATCGGGAGGATCATCGGCGAAGCAAGGCAATGTTTCTCAGTCGCGCCGGACGCGGAGATCACGGTCGAGTGCAATCCTGAGTCAGTAACAGGCATCAAGCTTCTTGAGTATTCAAACGCCGGTGTGAACCGCCTTTCGATCGGTATGCAGTCCGCGGACGACAAGGTGCTCTCGGCGATCGGCAGGATCCACACCGCGGAACAGTTCGTTTCCGCGTTCGATCTTGCGCGCGAAGCGGGCTTTTATAACATCAACGTCGATATCATGCACGGACTTCCCTGCCAGGATATCGATTCATATCTCGCTTCGATACGGCTTGCAGCCAAGCTCGGAGCCGAGCACATTTCCTCCTATTCGCTGATCCTCGAGGCCGGCACTCCGCTCTATGATGACGTCATGGCCGGCAAAGTCATCCTTCCCGACGAGGACGAGACCGCGGA
>JAEEYN010000097.1 GCA_016288175.1 Bacillota bacterium
CGTTGCGAACTTCAAGGTCCGCCAGGGCATGAACGTCGGCGCAAAGGTCACCCTCCGCGGCGACCGCATGTACTACTTCGCCGACAAGCTCATGAACATCGTTCTGCCCCGTGTCCGCGACTTCCGCGGCGTGTCCGACACCAGCTTTGACGGCCGCGGCAACTACGCGATGGGCCTCAAAGAGCAGCTGATCTTCCCCGAGATCAACTATGACGATGTTGACAAGGTCCGCGGTATGGACGTAATCTTCGTCACCACCGCAAAGACCGATGAAGAAGCCCGCGAGCTGCTCAAGCTCCTCGGCATGCCCTTCGGCACCAACGAATAAGGGAGGAAACAGTAATGGCAAAGACAGCACTCAAAAACAAGCAGCAGGCAACTCCCAAGTATTCCACCAGGGCTTACACCCGCTGCCGCATCTGCGGCAGGCCCCACTCCGTGCTTCGCAAGTACGGTATCTGCCGCGTTTGCTTCCGCGAGCTCGCTTACAAGGGCGAGATCCCCGGCGTTCGCAAGGCAAGCTGGTAATTAAGGAGGAAGAATACAATGCTCGTAACAGATCCCATTGCTGATATGCTCACCAGGATCCGCAACGCTCTCATCGTCAAGCACGATACCGTTGACGTCCCCGTTTCCAACATGAAGCTCGCCATTGCGGACATCCTCCTCAATGAAGGCTACATCAAGGGCTACACCGTCAGCGAAGAAGGCGTTGAGAAGATGATGACCATCACCCTCAAGTACGCTGCAAACAAGCAGCGCGTCATCACCGGCCTGAAGCGCATTTCCAAGCCCGGTCTCCGCGTTTATGCCCGCAAGGACAACATCCCCAAGGTGCTGAACGGTCTCGGAATCGCCATCATTTCCACCTCGAAGGGCATCATGACCGACCGCGAGGCAAGGAAGATGGGCGTGGGCGGCGAAGTTCTCGCTTATATCTGGTAATTCGTTACCGGACCCGCGGCGCGAAAGCGCAGTAATTCGGCTAAGTCCGCTTCTGCCGGGGCCTCTTTTCGGGCTTCGGCCTCCCCGGTGGAAGACGGAAAGCATAAATAATTTTTCAAAATTTTTTGGAGGTGCAAAATGTCTCGAATCGGAAAACTTCCGATCACCATTCCGTCCGGAGTGACAATCACGGTTTCTGACGATAACACCGTCACCGTCAAGGGACCCAAGGGCGAGCTCAGCCAGAAGATCAATCCGAGGATCAAGGTATCCGAGGACAACGGTATTTTCAAGGTCGAGCGCCCCAGCGACGAAAAAGAGGATCGTTCCCTGCACGGTCTCTCCCGTACTCTCATCAACAACATGGTCGTCGGTACCACCAAGGGCTTCGAGAAGAAGCTCGAGATCAACGGCACCGGTTACCGTGCCCAGAAGAGCGGCAACAAGCTCGTTCTGAACGTTGGCTACTCCCATCCCGTTGAATTCGAAGAGGGCGACGGCATCACTTTCGACGTCCCCGCTCCGAACAAGATCACCGTCATGGGCATCGACAAGCAGAAGGTCGGCCAGATCGCGGCCGAGATCCGCGAGGTCCGTCCTCCCGAGCCTTACAAGGGTAAAGGTATCAAGTACGACTATGAGACCATTATCCGTAAGGAAGGCAAGACCGGTAAGTAATCAGAAGGAGTACAGCATTATGATTAGCAAGCTTGATAAAAATGCAAAGCGCAAGGCACGCCACTACCGTACCCGCAGGCATCTCATCGGCACTCCCGTGCGTCCCCGCCTGAACGTTTACCGCAGCCTTAACCACATCTACGCCCAGGTCATCGACGACTCCGTCGGCAACACCATTGCGGCAGCTTCCACCGTTGAAGCGTCCATCAAGGCTCAGCTCGAAGGCAAGAACAAGAAGGAAGCGGCTTTCATCGTCGGTGAAACCGTTGCCAAGCGCGCCATCGAAAAGGGCGTTACCAAAGTGGTCTACGACCGCGGCGGTTATCTCTACACCGGTCGTGTCGCCGAGCTCGCAGCCGGCGCCCGTAAAGGCGGACTGGAATTCTAAGGAGGCACAAAGATGCAGCAGAATAGGCGTAATTTCACTCCGGAAGTTCCGGAATTCAAAGAGAAGCTCGTTGCCGTCAACCGCGTTGCGAAGGTTGTCAAGGGCGGTAAGATCTTCCGTTTCTCCGCTCTGATCGTCGTCGGCGATGAGAAGGGCCGCGTTGGCGTCGGCATGGGTAAGGCCGCCGAGATCCCCGAAGCAGTCCGCAAGGGCGTCGAGGATGCGAAGCGCCACCTGATCACCGTTCCCATCGTCGGGACCACCATCCCCCACGCAGTCGAAGGCAAGTTCTCCAAGGGCCATGTCCGCATGCTCCCCGCAGAACCCGGTACCGGCGTTATCGCCGGCGGCCCCGTCCGCAGCGTGCTCGAATCCGTCGGCATCAAGGACATCCGCACCAAGAGCTATGGCTCCAACAACCCCGCCAACTGCGTTAAGGCAACTCTTAATGGCCTCGCACAGCTCCGCACCGCAGAGCAGATCGCTCGCCTGCGCGGCAAGACCGTTGAGGAAATCCTTGACTAACGGAGGAATCGACAATGGCAAACCTTAAAGTTACTCTCGTAAAGAGCACCATCGGCGCTCTGAAGGACCAGCAGGCGACTGTCAAGGCTCTCGGCCTTCACAAAACCGGCAGCACGGTCATCAAGCCCGATAACGCATGCACCCGCGGCATGCTGTTCAAAGTCAAGCACCTTGTCAAGGTGGAAGAAGTGGAAGAATAAGGAGGTACCGCATGAATCTACATGAGTTAAGGCCTGCAAAAGGTTCAACAAGTGCAAAGAAGCGTGTGGGCCGCGGCTCCGGCTCCGGCATCGGCAAGACCGCCGGTTACGGTCACAAGGGTCAGAAGGCTCGCAGCGGAAGCAAGAAGAACGGATTTGAAGGCGGCCAGATGCCTCTGCCCCGTCGTCTCCCTAAGAGGGGCTTCCACAACAACTTCATGAAAGTTTACACCATCGTTAACGTAGGCGACCTCGAGCGCTTCGATAACGACACGGAGATCACCGCTGAATTCCTCAAGGAGTGCGGCGCGATCAGCAAGATCGAAAAGGACGGCCTCAAGGTTCTGGGCCGCGGCGAGCTCACAAAGCGTCTGACCGTTAAGGCGGCGAAGGTATCTGCAGCAGCCCGTGAAGCTATCGCTAAAGCGGGCGGAACTTACGAGGTGGCCGAATGATCAAGACTTTCATCAATGCATGGAAGGTCAAGGATATCCGCTCCAAGATGCTGTACACCCTTCTTCTGATCGTTGTGTACCGTCTCGGCAGCTTCATCCCGGTTCCTTCCGTCGATACCACCAAGCTTGAGGCGATCATGGAGTCGGCGACTCAGTACGACTTCCTGAACTTCCTCGATCTCTTCAGCGGCGGTTCCCTGAGCCAGTTCTCGCTCTTTGCAATGGGTATCTCGCCGTACATCACCGCTTCCATTATCATGCAGCTCCTCGCGATCGCGATCCCCGCGCTCGAGAGGCTCAGCAAGGAAGAGGACGGTCAGAAGAAGATCGAAAAGATCACCCGTATCGTCGGCGTTGCGCTGGCTCTCGTTCAGTCCATCAGCATCGTCGTCGGTCTGCAGAGCATCTCGAACGGCCAGAGCCTGCTCAAAGAGATCACTCTCTTCGGCACCAGCGGCTTCGGCAAGTTCATGAACGGCTTCGCTCCGTATCTCGTAACCGGCATTTGCTGCACCGCAGGTACTGCGTTCCTGATGTGGATGGGTGAGAGGATCACCGAAAAGGGAATCGGCAACGGCGTTTCGATGCTGATCTTCGCTTCGATCGTTTCCTCCGTCCCCGCTGTGGTCAAGGATATCATCGTCGGTACCTTCCGCCTCGGCATCCCGTCCACCGGAGACCTCGCGTACTCATGGTGGTATTCCATCGCCGTTATCGTGATCGTTCTGATCATGGTCGTCGGCATCGTTATGGTCGAGAAGGCCGTTCGCCGCATCCCCGTCCAGTACGCAAAGCGCGTTGTTGGCAGGAAGCTCTACGGCGGACAGAGCACGCATATCCCCCTCAAGGCGAACGCGAACGGCGTTATGCCGCTGATCTTCGCAATGACCATTCTCCAGGTCCCCGCAATGATCAGCCAGTTCTGGCCCAACAGCGGCTTCTACAAGTTCGTGTCCACCTACCTCAGCGCGAGCAGCAACAACCCCGTCGGTCTTGTTGTCTACTATGTCATCTACGCGCTGCTGATCGTCGGATTCGCGTACTTCTACTCCTCCATCACCTTCAACCCCGTTGAGATCTCCAAGAATCTCCAGCAGAACGGCGGTTTCATCACCGGCATCCGTCCCGGCAGGCCCACCTCCGATTATCTCCAGAGGAAGAGCAGCCGTCTGACAATGTTCGGCGCGATCTTCCTCATGCTTGTCGCGATCGTTCCGACCGTCCTCCTCAAGGTACTGGACATCAAGGTCCTCCGTGCCTTCGGTCCTACCAGCATCCTGATCATGATCAGCGTTTCCCTCGAGGTCGCCGATCAGCTCGATTCGCTGATGCTCGCAAGGACTTACAAGGGATTCCTCAGCTGATCCAAAGCAAAATAAAAGAGCCTCGCCCGCGGCTTTCTGCGCCGAAAAGCGCCGGAGACCGGGGCGGGGCTTGTATGGCCTAAAGAAGGAGAAAACTTAATATGAAGCTGATACTTTTGGGGCCGCCCGCTGCCGGCAAAGGCACCCAGGCGGAAGGTATTGCCGAACGGTACTCGCTCGCACATATTTCCACGGGAGATATGCTGCGGGCTGAAATTGCCTTAAAAACACCCCTCGGTCTTGAGGCGAAAGCGCTCATCGACGAGGGCAATCTCGTTCCCGACGACATCATCAACCGTATGGTCGCCGGACGCATCCAAAGGGAGGACTGCGCGAACGGCTTCCTTCTCGACGGATATCCCCGCACCCTTGCCCAGGCGGAGGTGCTTTCGGAGCTTGCCGACATCGACGCCGTCATCGACATCGAGATCCCCGGCGAGATCATCATCCGCCGCGTCGCATCAAGGCGCGTCTGCCCCGCATGCGGCCATACCGAGAGCGTGCAGCCGGGCGAAGAGGAGATCTGCGAAAAATGCGGCGCCGCTCTGATCCAGCGCGCCGACGATACCGAGGAGAAGATGCGTCACAGGCTGGAAGTCTATCACGAGAGCACCGAACCGCTGATCCGCTATTATACCGAGCGCGGGCTGATCGCTCCAGTTGACGGAGCAATGACCATCGCGGAGGTCGCGGAGCAGATCTTCGGCATTCTTGACGCGAAAAAAGAGGCGGAAGAAAATGAGTGACAGGATCACTATCAAATCCGAAAGCCAGCATCAGGCGATGCGGGCGGCGGGGGAGCTGACGGGCAGAACGCTCGACTATATCGGCACCCTCGTTCGGGCCGGCGTTTCGACAAAGGAGCTCGATGAAGCCGCGGAAGCGTTCATCCGCAAGCACGGCGGCATCCCCTCCTTCCTCAACTACGAAGGCTATCCCGCGAGCATCTGTACCTCCGTCAACGAGCAGATCGTCCACGGCATCCCCTCGAAAAAGGTCCGACTGAAGGACGGCGATATCATCAGCGTCGACTGCGGCGCGATCATCGACGGCTTCAACGGCGACGCCGCAAGGACCTTCCTCGTCGGCGATGTTGCGGAGGAGGTCCGCGAGCTCGTCCGCGTAACGGAGGAATGCTTCTTCAAGGGCTATGAGCAGGCGATCCCCGGCAACCATATCTCGGATATCGCCCGCGCGATCGAGACACACGCGGAAGCGCACGGCTACGGCGTTGTTCGTGAGCTCGTCGGCCACGGCATCGGCGCCGATATGCACGAAGCGCCCGAGGTGCCGAACTACACGAATTTCCGGATGGGCAGGGGAGCGAGGCTGCTTCCCGGCATGGCGATCGCCGTCGAACCGATGATCACCCTCGGCTCAAGAGCGATCCGCGTGCTCGCGGACGGCTGGACATGCGTCACCGCCGACGGCAAGCCCGCAGCTCATTACGAAAATACAATTTTTATTACAAAAGACGGCCCGGAGCTATTGACAAAGCCGGAATAACGTGTTATAATTGTTAGGTTGCGACCTGCAATCTTGAAAAGGGCAGAAAAAATGCGCGAAGAACCCGAAAATTCCCGTAATTTCGACGTAATCGGCAACAGCGCCGCGGACGGCCAACCCACCGGCTGCGAACGCGAAACAGCGACCGGACCGGCGAATGAAGCGGAAAAAGTGCTCGGAAGGCTCGTCTGTTCCGAAGCCGGCCACGACAGGGAGGCCCTCCTTGTGATCGTCGGCGTCGCGGACGATAACCGCGTCCTTCTGGCGGACGGGAAGCTGCGCAGGATCGAAAAACCGAAGAAGAAAAAGCTCCGCCACATCGCCGTGACGGAATACTTCTCCGGGGAGCTCAACAAAAAGCTCCTTTCGAAAAGCCCGGTCCAGGATGCTGAGCTCCGCAGATTTATCGCCGAATGCAGGAAAAGCATGGGCGAAAATACTACAGGCAAGGAGGAATAGCGCGTGTCTAAACAGGATGTAATCGAAGTCCAGGGCGTTGTGACGGATTCGTATCCCAATGCGATGTTCGAAGTAACGCTTGAGAACGGCCATAAGGTTCTCGCAACCATTTCAGGTAAGCTTCGGATGAACTTCATCCGGGTTCTAACGGGCGACAAGGTCACCGTTGAGCTTTCACCCTATGACCTGACGAGGGGCCGGATCACCTGGCGCGCGAAGAGTTAACAGCTCCCGCGCCACGACGAGACGAACAGCAATAGGTCGTCTGCAAATTCTTACAGGAGGAACCCACAATGAAAGTAAGACCTTCAGTAAAGCCGATGTGCGAGAAGTGCAAGATCATCAAGCGCAAGGGCCGCGTCATGATCATCTGCGACAATCCCCGCCATAAGCAGAAGCAGGGCTAAAATGCGAACGGCCGCAGGCCGGAGCAGACCCCCTGAAACTCCCCCGGGAGAGTACGATCCCGGCGAACGCGGGAGAGCGTAAGCCCGCATGATCCGGGGCTTGAGTTACCCCGGACGGCACCGGGTTTTCCGGGCCGAAGAGCATGGAAAACGAAGGAAAGGAATAACCCGCCTTTTCTCGGATCTCCAGGCACCACAGCAGTATGAGCTTGCCTTATCACCTCAAGGCAAACCGTCACAGCATCCTGTCGGTGCGGCTGCCCAATCTCAATTGATGAGCCAGACTTCCTTTGGCTTCAGTTGAGATTGGGGACCGGCAGTTTACCACCAAACAACTCGAAACAAAAATTACGGAGGTAATCATTCTTTATGGCGCGTATTAGCGGCGTAGACCTGCCCAGGGAAAAAAGAGTTGAGATCGGCCTGACCTACATCTACGGTATCGGCCGTAAAACCGCTCAGAACATCCTCGAAGCGACCGGCGTTGACCCTGATATCAGGGTCAAGGACCTTTCCGAGACGGATGTCAACAAACTCAGAGAGTACATTGACCACAACTGCAAGGTAGAGGGCGACCTCAGGCGTGAAGTCTCCATGAACATCAAGAGACTGATCGAGGTCGGTTGCTACCGCGGCGTACGTCACCGCAAGGGACTGCCGGTTCGCGGTCAGAGCACCAAGCAGAATGCTCGCACCCGCAAGGGCCCGAAGCGTTCCGTCGGTAAAGCAAAGAAATAAGGGAGGACAGTAAAACATGGCAAAGTCAACAAAGACTACTAAAAAGCTTGCGACCCGCAAGCGCCGTGAGCGCAAGAACATCGAACGCGGCCAGGTCCACATTCGTTCTTCCTTCAACAACACCCTCGTTACCGTTACCGATATGAACGGCAACGCGATCTCCTGGGCGTCCGCAGGCGGCCTCGGCTTCCGCGGTTCCAGGAAGAGCACCCCCTTCGCCGCCCAGATCGCGGCGGAGACCGCAGCGAAGGCTTCCATGGAGCATGGTATGCACTACGTTGAGGTCTATGTCAAGGGCCCCGGTGCAGGCCGTGAGTCTGCGATCCGTGCGCTCCAGGCAGCGGGTCTCGAAGTCAACATGATCAAGGACGTCACCCCCATTCCGCATAATGGCTGCCGTCCTCCCAAGCGCAGAAGAGTATAAGGAGAGCAAACGATTATGGCTAGATATACAGATTCCGTTTGCAGGCAGTGCCGTCGTGAAGGCACGAAACTGTTTCTTAAGGGCGACCGTTGCTACAACGAAGCGAAGTGTGCGATCATGAAGCGCCACACCCCTCCGGGACAGCACGGCCAGGCAAGGGCTCGCAAGATGTCCGAATACGGCACCCAGCTTCGCGAGAAGCAGAAATGCCGCAGGGCGTACGGCGTTTCCGAATCCCAGTTCCATAAGTATTACGTCATGGCGACGGAAATGCGCGGCGGTCTGACCGGTGAACATATGCTGGTCCTGCTCGAGCGCCGTCTCGACAACGTCGTCTACCGTCTCTGCCTCGGCGCGAGCCGTGCTCAGGCCCGTCAGTGGATCACCCACGGCCACATCCTCGTCGATGGCAAGAAGGTCGATATTCCCTCCTACCTTGTGAAGCCCGGTCAGAAGATCAGCGTTCGCACAGGCAGCTTCGATATTGAGTATTTCAAAGCTCTTCGTGAGCAGGGCGCGGATAAGCCCATCCCCAAGTGGCTGGAGCTTGACGCAGCGAACCTCAGCGGTACCGTGGCAGCAATGCCGCAGCGTGATGACATCGACCTCACCATTGAGGAGCACCTCATTGTTGAGTTCTACTCGAGATAATCATTGCGTCTACCCTGATCTACCGGAACAATAAAAATAAGAGAGGGGATAGTTTGATGTTAGAAATTGAAAGACCGAAAATCGAGTGCAAAGAACTGAGCGATAATTACGGCATGTTCGTTGTCGAGCCTCTTGAGAGGGGCTTCGGCACGACTCTCGGCAACTGCCTCCGCCGCGTTCTGCTGAGCTCCATGCCCGGCGCCGCAGCGTCATCCGTAAAGATCGACGGCGTGCTGCACGAGTTTTCGACCGTTCCCGGCGTCAAGGAGGATGTGACAGAAATCATCCTTAACCTGAAGGAACTCCGTATCAAGCTGCACAGCGATGAGATCGTCACCGTGGCGGTCCATGCCGTCGGCGAATGCGAGGTTACCGCTGCCGATATTATCCACGACGCTGATGTTGAGATTGTCAACCCCGATCTGCACATCGCAACCCTCGCAGAGGGCGCCGCGCTGAACATGGAGATCACCCTTGAAAAGGGTAAGGGCTATGTTTCCGCCGACAAGAACAAGAAGCCGAATATGCCCATCGGCATAATCGCCATCGATTCCATTTTCACGCCGATCACGAAGGTCAACTTCCGTGTTGAGGATACCCGCGTCGGTCAGACCACCGACTACGATAAGCTTACTCTCGAAGTCTGGACCAGCGGAACCATCCGCCCCGAAGAGGCGGTCGGCATCGCCGCGAAGATCATGTACGAGCATCTCGCGCTGTTCTCCAACCTTACGGACGGCGTACAGACCGTTGAGATGAGCGGCGAAAACGATGGCGACGGCAAGGACAAGATCCTCGATATGGTCATCGAGGAGCTGGATCTCTCCGTCCGTTCCTACAACTGCCTTAAGCGTGCCGGCATCAACACGATCGCCGAGCTGGTTGAGCGCGATGAGGAAGAGATGATGAAGGTTCGCAACCTCGGCCGCAAGTCGCTGGAGGAAGTCCAGCAGAAACTGGCCGTTCTTGGTCTCTCACTGCGTTCGAACGATGAGTAACTCGCTATCTGATAGTATCAGCGATTCATAATTAGGAGGAAAGATTAATGCCTAACCGTAAGCTTAACAAAGCCACCGATCAGCGTGATGCCATGCTTCGCAATATGGTGACCGCATTCCTTTGGAACGGCAAGCTCGTAACCACCGAAGCCCGTGCGAAGGAAGTCCGTCCCATTGCCGAGAAGCTCATCACCCTGGCAGTGTCTGAATATAAGAATTCCGAAACCGTTAAGAAGACCGTCATCAACGACAAGAAGCAGAGCGTTGAAGTTGACAAGGTCGTCGATAAGCCCTCGAAGCTCCATGCCCGCAGGCAGATCATGGCGTACCTTTACGATCTCCCCCTCACCCGTGAGCCCAAGGAGAGCGCGAAGGATTTCCGTGCCCGCGTTAAGGAGACCCCCCATCCCGTCGTCGAGAAGCTCTTCCGTGAGCTCGCTCCGAAGTATGACGGCATGAACGGCGGCTACGTTCGCATCTTCAAGCTCGGGCCCCGTCGCGGCGACGGCGCAGAGGTCTGCATGCTGGAGCTCAAATAATTCGGCTTGATGCAGAAGCATTGACGCAGGTTCCCGAAAAGGAGCCTGCGTTTTCGTTTATACCGGATTTGCATACCGCTTCGTTTCGTGTTATACTGACGGAAAGAAAGAATGCGGAGGCCGATATGGTATTCCTTTATGTTTTTCTCGGTTTGCTCGTTTTGACGCTCGGCATGAGCTATCTGCTTTACAGGCTGACGCTCTATAATAAGCCGAAGCATAAGCTCATCCCCTGGGATATGCCGACGGAGGAGCACCTTACGCATCTCAAGGACGAGGAGCTTGAGCTCACCCTCGGCTGGATCCGCGAAAACCTCGACCTGCCCTATGAAAAGGTCGGCATCACTTCGTACGACGGGCTGAAGCTCGCCGGCCGGTACTATGATTTCAAGGATGGTGCGCCGGTCGTGATGATGTTCCACGGCTACAGGGGCGACGGTCCCGCGGATTTCCGCGGCATCTTCCGGATGGTCCGCAGCCTCGGCTACAACATCCTGCTCGTTTCCCAAAGGGCGCAGGGCGAGAGCGAGGGCCGCGCGATCACCCTTGCCGTCCGCGAAAAATACGACTGCCGCGATTGGGCGAAGTTCGCCGCGGAGAAATTCGGGAAGGAAACGCCGGTCGCGCTTTTCGGCGCCTCGATGGGCTGCGCGACGGTGCTGATGGCTTCCGGCCTCGAGCTGCCCGAAAACATCCGCTGCATCGTTGCGGACTGCGGCTTCACAACGCCGAAAGCAATCGTGAAAAAGGTCATGCGCGATATGAAGATCCCTCTTCTTTATCCGCTCGCGTGGCTCGGCGCGCTCATTTTCTGCGGTATTCGCCTCAGCGACGACGGCGCTCCGCAGGCGCTTAAGAAGAACAAACTGCCCGTGCTGTTCATCCACGGCGAAAAGGATAATTTCGTGCCCTGCGAAATGAGCCGCGAAAACTATGCCGCCGCGGCCTGTGAAAAGAAGCTCGTGACCTATGAAAAAGCGGCGCATCTGCACAGCTATATCGATTATCCGGAGGAGTACACCGCGGAGGTGCGGGAGTTCCTCGGGAAGCATCTTCGCGCCTGACGCGGTTTTTTGGGCAAAACACTTGACGATTGTCTGAAATCGGACTATAATCTCCCTGATTTCAGACTTTTTTAAGGAAAGAATCGGAAACATGCAAAGATCATTAACCGAGTACAACAGTATCCTTCGCCTGCTCGATGATGTATACGGAAAATTCAAGCGCTGCTTCGATCTGCCCGGCTGTTCGGTCTGGGTGCTGTACACGCTGCGCACGGCGTCGGCTCCATGCACGCAGGCGGAGATCTGCGAAGGGATGATGATTCCGAAGCAGAGCATCAATTCCGCGATCAAAAGGCTGCTCGCGGACGGCTGCATCGCGCTGAAGCAGGGCGGCGACCGCAGGGAAAAGCTGATCTCGCTGACCGAAAAGGGCAAGGCGCTTGCCGCGAGAACGGTCGACCGGATGATCGCCGAGGAGGAAAAGGCGTTCCTGGCGATGCCGGAGAGCGAAAGGATGCAGTTCCTGTGGCTGTTCCGCAGATATGCCGAGCTTTTGAAGGCGGGGACCGAGATTGCGATCCGCACGCCGGAGGAGGGCGAAGATGAGCGCTGAAAAGAGCATCCGGCTTTCCGACCATTTTACTTATAAACGCCTGCTGCGCTTCACGCTTTCGCCGATCGTGATGATGGTCTTCACCTCCATCTACGGCGTTGTGGACGGGCTTTTTGTTTCGAATTTCGTCGGGAAAACGCCGTTCGCGGCGATCAACCTCATCATGCCCTTCGTGATGCTGACCGGCGGCATCGGCTTCATGGTCGGCACCGGCGGCACAGCTCTCGTTTCGAAAAACCTCGGCGAGGGCGAAAATGAGCTCGCGCGGAAGCATTTCACGATGATGGTGATGTTCGACGTCCTGCTCGGCGCAGTCATCACCGCTGTCGGCGTTGCCGTCATGCCGCCCGTCGCAAGGCTTTTCAAAGCCACGCCGGAGATGATGGACGACTGCGTGACCTATGGCCGCATCATGGTCGCTTTCACGCCCTCCTTCATGCTCCAGACACTTTTCCACAGCTTCTGCATCGCGGCGGAGAGGCCGAACCTCGGTTTGATCGCGACAGTCGCGGCGGGGCTCACGAACATGGCGCTCGACGCGCTGTTCATCGCCGTTTTCAAATGGGGCGTTGTCGGCGCCGCTGTCGCGACGGGGCTCGCGCAGTGCGTCGGCGCGGCGATCCCGTTGATCTTCTTTATTAAGAAGGGACGCACGCAGCTTTGGTTCGTCCGCACATGGATCAAATGGAAGGTGATCCTCAAGGCCTGCGCGAACGGCGCTTCGGAGCTGCTTTCGTCGATCTCGAGCTCGATCGTCGGCATGGCTTACAACTGGCAGCTGATGCGCTTCGCCGGCGAAAACGGCGTTGCGGCATACGGCGTTCTGATGTACGTCAACTTCATCTTCATCGCTATGTTCATCGGCTATTCGGTCGGCAGCGCGCCGATCATCGGCTTCAATTTCGGCGCGAAGAACCGCTCCGAGCTCAAAAACATGCTCAAAAAAAGCACGGTGCTCCTGCTTTCGGCGGGCGTCTTCATGGCGGTGCTCGCGGAGCTGCTTGCGCCGGTGCTCGCCGGCATCTTCGTCAGCTACGATAAACAGCTCTACGATATGACGGTCGGCGCGTTCCGCATCTTCTCGCTTTCGTTCCTGATCGCGGGGATGAATATCTTCATCTCCTCCTTCTTCACGGCGCTCAACAACGGCGCGGTGTCGGCGGCGGTCTCGTTCCTTCGAACGCTCGTTTTCCAGCTCGGAACGGTCTTTCTGATCCCGCTGATCTTCGGGCTCGACGGCATCTGGATCGCGATCGTGGCGGCGGAGGCGCTGGCCCTCGCGGTCGGGTTCGTTTTCCTTGCCGCGAACAGGAAAAAATACGGTTATTGAACGGAGGTGACCCGCCATGAAAAGCAGCTTGAGGATCCTTGCACCGGCTTTGCTTGCCGCCCTGCTTTTCGCGGCCTGCGTGAAGGAGCAGGATGTCGTTTACGAGCCGACGCGGCAGCGCACGGCGGATGAAGCGGCGGACGGCACAGTTCCCGACAATGTTGTGAATCTTGAGGATATCCTCGATGAAAACGGCGCGGAGGACTGCGCCGGCGCGCTCTATTCGGATTATGCCTTCGGCTTTTCGGAGCTCGAGGAGCTTTCCCTTCTGATCGTTCGCGGGCGGGTCATGTCAGTTCGCCCCGCTTCCGAAAGGAACCTCGCGCAGGAGGCGGAGGTGGATATCTCCGAAACCTACAAAGGCGCGGAGTTCCCGAAGATCCGGCTCTATCAGCTCTGTGATAACGCCGTGCGGGAGGGCGGGGAGTACATCCTCTTCCTCGGCGCGCAGTACCCGGACGACCCCGATTCGGATGTTTTCTATACCGTCGGCGGCTGTCAGGGCAGCATCGAACTCGTCGGCGCGGGTGGGGAGAGCAATCTTCGGTTGAAGCTCAATTCCGCCGCGATCTATGATGAGGACCTTTTAAACTGGCTGAATGCGAACCTCGGCCTCGGTTCCGAAACCTTCTGCCCGATCTTCGAGGTGGGGACTGCCGCGGACAGGAACGCGGAAAAATACGGAGAGTTCGGGGACTGACACCGGAAATAAGGAAAAGGACTGCCCCGCGGCAGTCCTTTTACTGTTCTTTCACGCATTATTTCAGCAGCAGAGCGAGCTCTTCCTCCGTTAAAAACCGCCATTCGCCGGGCCGGAGGCGGCCGAGTTCGAGCTTCCCGATCGCCGTGCGCTGCAGGCGGAGCGTATCATGCCCCGTCGCGGCGAGCATACGGCGCACCTGGCGGTTCTTGCCCTCGTGGATCGTCAAAAGCAGGTCCGTTTTGCCGTCCTGCCTTTCGCGGAGGATCCGCAGCTCCGCGGGGGAGGTGAGCCCGTCCTCGAGCTCCACGCCGTTTCGGAGCAGGCGCTTGTCCTCCGGCGTCAGCCAGCCCGAACAGAGCACGCGGTAGGTCTTGCTCGTGCCGTAGCGCGGGTGCATGAGCCTGTTCGCGGTCTCGCCGTCGTTCGTAACGAGGATCAGCCCCTCGCTGTCGAAATCGAGGCGGCCGACGGTATAGAGCCGGTAGGGCAGGGAGGTGAAATAATCCGTGACCTTGACGCGGTCCTCGTCCTCCGCGCCGGTGCAGATCACGTTTTTGGGCTTGTTGAAGGCGATTACGACCCGCTCGGACGGCGTGGAAACGGGCTTCCCGTCGAGAAGGACCTCGTCCCCTTCTTCAACGGTGCAGCCGAGCACAGCAACGCTGCCGTTCACCGCAACGCGGCCGGCAGCGATCAGTTCTTCGCATTTGCGGCGGGAGGCGATCCCCGCGTCAGCCAGATATTTTTGCAGGCGCATATGCCCTCCGGTTCTGCCCGCCCGGCGCGGGAGGATGAAAAAGTCAGCCGCGGCTGTAAAGCCCGAGCAGGGAAGTGAAGAAAAAGCCGAACGAGCGCGCTCCGGCGCCGGTCCCGGCGGCAAGCATCACGCTCCCGACCGGCGCATTGCCGATCCGCAGCTCCGCCTTGCCGATGAGTTGGCCCTCGTCGATCGGGACGAAAAGGCCGGGAAGGAGTTCAGGGAGGACCTCCGCGTTGGCGGAAGCGCCTTTGCGCATCGGTACGGAAACATCCCAGACGGCGAGCAGCGGGATATCCTCGCCGCCGACCTCGCAGCGGGCAAGCTCATCGCCCCTGCGGACGACCGTTGTCATGGTGTAATTTTCAAAACCGTAATCGAGCATCACGGGCGCGACGTCGAACATCGGGCGGCAGTTCATAACGCAGCCGACGAGCAGCATGCCGTCCCTTTCGGCGGCGAAGAGCAGACAGCGGCCCGCCTGGCTCGTGTAGCCGGTCTTGATGCCGATGCAGCCCTCGTAATCCCAAAGCATCGTGTTCTTGTTCTTGACTGTGAGGCGGCGGATGCTCGATTCGAAGGTATAGTATTCGGTTGAAACGATCTCGCGGAAAACGGGATTTTTGAGCGCTTCGGCGCCGATCAGCGCAAGCTCATAGCAGGAGGTATAGTGCTCCTTGTCGTGCAGGCCGTTCGGCGTCACGAAATGGGTGTTCACAAGGCCCATCTGCGCGGCGCGGGCGTTCATCAGCTCCGCGAAAGCAGGCACGGAGCCCGCGGTATGGATCGCGAGAGCGACGGCGCAGTCGTTGCCGGAGCGCAGCATCAGCCCGTAGAGCAGGTCGCGCACGGTCAGACGCTCGCCGTAGGCAAGATAGAGGCTCGAACCCTCGATGCCGACGGCTTCCCGCGGAACGGTCACGACCTCATCTGGGGAACAGTTTTCGAGAACGACGAGCGCTGTCATCGTTTTCGTCGTGCTCGCCATCGGCAGGCGCTCATCGGGATTCTTCGAAAGCAGCTGCTGCCCGCTGCCCGCTTCGATCAACACGGCGGATTTCGCGCTTTCCATGCATTCGAGCTCCCCGGCGTTGAGGTCGCCGCGCTGCACGGGCAGGGTTTTGCTTTCCGGCGCGGGAACATGGTAAACGCTGCCGACGGAAGAATCCGAGAGATCCTTTTCGGGGCTTTTTTTATTCCCCGCGCTGTCGGCTGCGGCGTTCGAAGAAAGGAAAAGCACGGGGATAAGCATCAGCGCCGCAAGCAGCGCGGCAAGCGCTTTCGAACCGTTTTTCCTTATTTTGCTTTTGTTTTCGGAAATGGCGTTCATTCCGTTTCCTCCGCCTCGAAAAGATCCTCGCCGAAGCAGCCGCCCGTTTCGCGGACGGCATGAGCCTTCTCCCTATTTTCGCATTTTTTATTCAACTTGTCAATAAGCGCCGAAGCGAACCTGTCGAGGGTCTTGAGCATCTGCGGCACAAAATCGGTGAGCTTGTCGACGGCGCCGGCGGGCGAGGCGGGGAGCACGCGGACATTGCCCTGCTCGACCGTCACGAACGCGAGGGGCTTGAGGCTCATTCCGACGGTCGATTCCCCGGCGAAGGGAAAACGGTCGGCCTCCGCGCCGCCGCAGTGCTTCGGGGAGGTCCCGCTCGGGCTGCCGTATTCGCCGCCGCCCACAACGAAGCCGAGGGTGACCTTCGAAACGGGCAGAAGCACCGTTCCGCCGCCGGTGTCGACGGGGGTGCCGATAACGGTGTTAACCTCCGTCATTCGCTTGATCTGCTGCATTGAGGTTTCGATGATGTTTTCGATCGGGTGCATGTTTTTTCTCCTTTTTCTTGCTTTTCCGTTTCCCGACAGCGCCTGTCAGGAGGCTTTTTGTTAGTTTGGCCGGTACCGCGGCGGCTATTCCGGAAACCGAAACATCGAAGCGGTTTTCGAAAAGGACGGGCTTTATCCCGCCGATGCTTTCCGAAAGGTCGATGCTGCCGGGGAGGATCGCGCCGGCGCAGCGCAGGGCGGCGGAAAGTATAACGCCGGAGGCTCCCGCGAGGAAACAGCAGGCAGCGGCGTCATCCGCGATCCCGATTTTTCCGAAAAAGCGTAGCTCCGAAACCGAAACGGCCCCGAGCGCGGCAAGGATAACGCGCTTCCGTTTTGCTTTTTTCTTCGGCGGTTTTTCCTTCGGAAGGCGCAGAGTGCCGTGCTTTTCGGAAGCGAGGAGCACTCCCCTTCCGGGAATGAAGACAGGCCTGAAGCGCAGGCGAAAGCGCAGAAGCCCCGCCCGAAGCGCGATAAGAATGCGGAAGCCGTCCTCCTGCCAACGGAACGCGGCCTTCACGCGGACGCGGAAGGGCAGAAAAAGAAACGCCGAAAGCAGCGCGGCGGGGAGAACGATCAGAATTGCCGAACGCAGCGATGCCGCCAAAGGTTGTCCCTCCTTTTCCGAATTGCCGAAGCGCGGCTGACGATAGTTTTTCCGCGGTACTTGAGATTTATGTAAAAAGGTGGTATTATAAAGAAGAATGATGAGATGATGGGGTGGTGTTCCGCCGCGGAAGCGGGCGGAGCGCCGGGTACTGAAATGATCGTTTTGGGCATCGACCCCGGCTACGCGATCCTCGGCTACGGCGTGCTGGAGGTCCTGAACGGAAAAATGAAGGCGATCGACTGCGGCGTGATCGAAACGACACCGCAGATGACTTTCCCGGAGCGGCTCGAGCGGCTCTATACCGGGACGCTTGCGCTGATCGAAAAATTCCAACCGGATCATATCGCCTTTGAGGAACTGTTCTTTTACCGCAACACGACAACGGCGCTGGCCGTCGCTGCGGCGCGCGGCGTCGCGATCCTCGCCTCTCAGCAGGCGGGGCGGCCGCTGTTCGAGTATACGCCGATGCAGATCAAGCTCAGCGTCACGGGCGACGGCCATGCCGACAAGCAGCAGATGCAGAGCATGGTCAAGCTCCTCCTCCGTCTCAGCAAGATCCCGAAGCCCGACGACGCGGCGGATGCCCTCGGCGTCGCCCTCTGCCACGCGAACGCGCTCGGCCCCGCGGTTTCGGAATTTCTGATCAAATAATACTGTGGCCTGCCCCGTGCAGTGCCGGATCGGCGGTTAAATGTACTACCATATTCGCGGGCTCGTTACGGAGATCGGCGCTGACCGCGCCGTGATCGACGCTTGCGGCGTCGGTTATGAGCTCATCTGCCCAAGGCCGACGCTTGCGGCGCTGACTGTCGGAAAGGAAGCGAAGCTCCTTACCCATTTCAACATTGCTCAGGACGCCGTTGCGCTCTATGGCTTCAAAACCGAGGATGAGCGCACGATGTTCCGCAAGCTGATCGGCGTTACGCGCATCGGCCCGAAGGTCGCGATCCAGACCCTTTCCGTTCTCAGCCCGGAGGATATCTCCCTCGCGGTGCTGACGGATAATGTCGCCGCTTTCGACGGCGTTCCCGGATTGGGCCGCAAAACGGCGGCGAGGATCATTCTCGAGCTGAAGGAAAAGGTCGACCGGACCTCCTCCGCATCCGCCTCGAAGCCCGATAAAGCCAAAGCGCAGGCGGGGGCGAACATGCGGCACGAGGCGATCGAAGCGCTCGTCGCCCTCGGTTACGACGGTGCCGCCGCAGGCCGCGCCGTTGCCGCCGTGGAGGACTGCGAGCGGGTGGAGGATATGATCATGAAGGCCCTCCGCAGCCTCGGCAACAAATGATTTTTCCCGAAATTCAACGATAAAAACTGTACCCGATGAACGGAATGAACGACGAAAGACTCATAACCTCATCCCTCCTTTCGGAGGATGAAACAGCCGAATACAGCCTGCGTCCGCGCTTTTTGAACGAATACATCGGCCAGAAGAGCGTCAAGGAGCATATGCAGGTCTATATCAACGCGGCCAAGCTGCGCGGCGAGGCGCTCGACCATGCCCTGCTCTACGGTCCGCCCGGCCTCGGCAAAACGACGCTCGCGGCGATCATCGCGAACGAAATGGGCGGCAATCTGCGCATCACGAGCGGCCCGGCGATCACTCACGCCGGCGACCTTGCGGCCCTGCTTTCGAACCTCAACGAGGGCGACGTGCTGTTCATCGACGAGATCCACCGCCTCAACGCGAACGTGGAGGAGATCCTCTACCCCGCGATGGAGGATTTCGCTTACGATATCATGATCGGCAAGGGCCCTTCCGCCCGCTCGCTGCGGCTCGAGCTGCCGAAATTCACCCTTGTCGGCGCGACGACGCGCATGGGCCTTCTGACTGGCCCCCTCCGCGACCGCTTCGGCATCAAGGAACAGCTCGAGCTCTACACACCGGAGGATCTTAAGGAGATCATCATCAGGAGCGCAGGCATCCTGAACATCGACATCACCGTCGACGGCGCCTATGAGATCGCCTCCCGCTCGAGAGGCACGCCGCGCATCGCGAACCGCCTGCTCCGCCGTGTGCGGGATTTCGCGCAGGTACGCGCGGACGGGAAGATCGATACCGAAACCGCAATGGCAGGGCTTGAGATGCTCCGAATCGACGAGCTCGGCCTCGATGCCGTGGACCGCCGCATGATCGAAACGATGATCACGAAATTCAACGGCCGTCCCGTCGGTCTCGATACGATCGCGGCGGCGACGGGGGAGGACGCCTCCACCATCGAGGACGTCTACGAACCGTATCTTCTGCGCCTCGGCTTCATCGCGAGGACGCCCCGCGGCAGGATCCTGCTCGCGCCGGCGTATTCCCACCTCGGCTACGCGCCGCCGAAGGATCCGATGGGCGCGCAGACCTCTTTTCTTTAACAAAAGCGCCGGAAACGGCTGAAATAATCACCGGGGGACGGCGCAGCGCCGATCGCCCAAAAGCAAAATCTTTTCGCAATACGGAGGAAAAAACGGTGATGGGCAGAAAAACCAAAGCATTGGAGCAGCAGGTCGCGAATCTGACGAAGCAGCTTGAAGAACTGCGCTCCCAGTTCTCGCAAAAGGAGCTGGAGCTGAAGATCTGCAACGACGAACTGGCGGCGACCCGTTCGAACCTCGGCAGCGCCCGCAACGAACTCGGCAGCGCCAACCGCCGCCTGGACGAATACCGCGCCAGGGAGGAATCCATCGTGAACGCCATGACGGAGGCGAGCAACACGAGGGACAGGCTCATCAGCGAGGCGAAGGAAAACGCCAAAAAGCTGGAGGAGGACGGCGCGGCGCGCCGCAGCCAGATGATCAGCGAAGGCCAGTCCGTCCGCGATAAGGCGAAGAACGAAGCCGCGGCTGCCGTCGGCAAAGCGAAGGAGGAAGCCGACCGCATCATCGCGGAGGCGGAGCTCAAGGCGAACGAAACGACCGACCGCTCCGCCGCGGAAGCGGAAGCGACGATCAACGAAGCGGAGCATACCGCCCGCGGGATGATCGAGGAAGCGAGGCAGACCTCCCGGACCATGATCGGCGAAGCCGAGGACCAGGTCATGCGGACAAGGGCTAAGCTCGACGAATTGAACCTCATGCTCCGCGAAAAGGCGAGGATCGCCAACGAGGAAGCGAAGGTCTATGCCGATATTTTCGGCTCCGTTGCGGACTGCAGGGATATCAGCGAGCTGAATCCGCCCTGCGACCTCGACTGCGAGAACTGCGCAAACAAATGCGAGGATTATATCCCGATGGACGATATCCGGGATCAGATCGCCGAAAAAGAGGGCGATGAACCCGCCGCGGAAGAAACGGCAGAAATCGCGGAAGAGCCTGCCGGAGGACCCGCGGAGGTGAAGGAGCCGGAATGCGGCGAAGCGCTCTGCCCGGAGGATCGCGGGATCGAAGGCCGCGAAGCGGGCGAAAGCGCACCGGAGGAGCCGGAAGCGCAGGAAGAAAGCGGAGAAGCGCCGGAGGAGCTCATCGGCGAAGCGGTCGAAAACGCCGCCGAAGCCGTTGCCGA